>NZ_JBBCZC010000029.1:0-47879 GCF_037144575.1 Sporosarcina sp. USHLN248 | reverse complement strand
AGCGTGCGCCTGGAACGGAAAGCGACGGTTGTCAGGGGTTCCCCATTTATTCTCCAACCAGAAAGGGACTATCACAGAAAATCAGTTTTCACTGACTTTCTGGACAGCCCCCCTTTGAATTCAATTTCATCATTATTCGCCAGCTACCTCGCGCGCAATAATCACCGCGATTACTGTCGTTGCAAAGAATACGCCTGCCATTAAATAGAACATTGAAGATTCCCTCCTTTGCAAGGAAATATACCCTTCTACTATTTTACCATAAACCAATTACAATTTCGATATAGCTTGTAAAACAATATCTGAAGAATGACGAGCCGCTAATGGCAGGAATTCGTCAAAGCTTATTGATGATTCTTTTCCTGCAATATCGGATAGAGCTCGAATAACAACAAACGGCGTGCCGAATTGGTGGCAAACTTGTGCAACTGCAGCAGCTTCCATTTCAGAAGCAATCATTTCCGGAAATTGCCCCTTCACAAGTGCCACTCTTTTGGGATCGCTCATAAAGACATCTCCAGAAGCAATCAAGCCAACAGCATAAGGATGCTTCCCAATTTCAATTACCGCTTCACGCGCCACTTCAATCAATTTCTCATCAGCCTCATATTTTGCCGGCATGCCTGGCACTTGACCAATAACGTAGTTGAATGCTGTCGCATCGACATCATGATGGCAAACAGCATCTGAAATGACAACAGTACCGACATCAAGTAAAGGATCAAAGCCTCCTGCTGAGCCTGTATTTAAAATAACATCCGGTTCGTACTGTTGGATTAAAAGCGCTGTCGCAAGCGCTGCATTCACTTTTCCAATTCCGCTTTTTACTACGATAACAATATGTCCGCTAACTGTCCCTTCAATGAATTCACACCCTGCAATTGTTGAAATTTGTGGGTCTGCTAACTTTCCTCTTAAAATTTCCACTTCTTGCTCCATTGCACCGATAATTCCAATTCTCATTCATACAACCTCCAACTGAACGTACCGTTCAATAATCAAAATCCAATGTGTTTAAAATATCCATTTGGACTGGCTTCCAGCCCTCACCATCCACCCATTCCAAATAAACACGATATTTTTCGGATTGATCTTTCGTCGAGACGATCCCTATCGATTTTTGTGGATCGCCACCATTTTTGATCTTCCAGAAAATCAAGTTGCTTTCAGGCACATTTGTCGCATAGGAAATTGCCTTCTTCTTCTCATTCCAATCAACAGATTCGCCATCATATAAAGACACATGCTCTCCAGTTTGCTCGGTGCCGATTGGCTCCCATGCCGTTTCAATAACGGTTTCCTTGACGATTCCGTCATCTCCTTCTGTAATTGTCACCGTGCCGGGCTCATCCGTGCTTTGCTCTTCATTGCGATTTCTTTCCGAATCATTTTCTTCGGATGCTCCGTCGGACGAAGCCCGCTCTTCACTTATATCGTCAGGTTCTTCTTGCTCTTCAGTTCCCTTTTCAGAGTCATCTTCATCCTGTTCCTCATCCACCACTAAATCAATATTATCATCTGATGCCGTGTCTTTATCGGCTTTATCGTCGTTGCCTCCGGAGATAATTGTATAGCCAGTTATTATAATCAAGATAACGACTGCACCGATTAAAATATTCAACAATTGATTTGAACGTTTTTTCTTCCGTCCGACACGCGAAAATTTTGGATCCCGCTCTTCCATAGTACCCCCTCCTTATATGCGATTACGCGAAATCGACTACTCCATATTAATTCGGAATAATTTGCAGCAGTTTTTTCTGTCTATGAATCCAATGCTAAAACGCATAAGGTAGTCCATTTTCCGATACGTAGCCACAAAGTTCTTTCTTTTCGCATTGATGTATAATGTAGTTAGATAGAACTGGAACACTATTTCACCATGCATCTTAAGTCGAGATTCTAAAGTGCTACAATACCCAATCAAAGAGGAAAAGCCGCCTTCAGCTGAAAGCGGCCCCCAAAAGGTTACTTAATGTCTACGATCGTAACCGTCATTTCTCCCCCGGGTGTCATAATTTTCACTTCATCGCCTTTTTTGCGGCCAATCAAACCTTTGGCAATCGGTGAATCATTTGAAATTAATCCTTCGATCGGATTTGCTTCCGCAGATCCGACAATTGTGTACGTCTCTTCATCGCCGTCAGGCAACTCTTTAAATGTAACCGTTTTCCCAAGCTGCACCTCGTCATTGTTCATCTCATCTTCGTTAATGATAACAGAATTGCGGATCATGGATTCTAATGTTGAGATTTTTCCTTCTACAAATGCTTGATCTTCCTTAGCTGAATCATATTCAGAGTTCTCGGAAAGGTCACCGTAACTGCGGGCAATTTTAATTCGTTCTACAACTTCTTTACGTTTAACCGTTTTTAAATATTCAAGTTCCTCTTCTAACTTCTTCTTTCCAGACAATGTCATTGGGTATTTTTTCTCAGATACCATTTTACAACACTCCTCATATTCCTGTTCATAAAAACACTATGTCGCTTCTATAATACGTATGCGACATAGTCTTATTTATCTTTTTTCAGCAGAAGACTCGAACCTCTTTTCGATGGAATTTATGTTCATATAGCGTTCAAATTCCTGCTGAACTAAGATAGAGCCTCCAGCGGGTGTCTCGGATTTTCGATAGATTTTTTTCGGACCTTACCCGAAAATCAGGACGCAATCAAATCTAAGGCGTTGATATTAAATTCTGACTTTATCATATTACAATTTCGTTCCATATTCAAGAATTGTTTTTATTTTCGTCACCATCAAGTCGATCGCCACTTCATTTTGACCGCCTTCTGGAATAATTATATCTGCATATCGTTTTGTCGGTTCAATGAATTGATTATGCATCGGCCGAACAACCGTCAAGTATTGCTCGATGACAGATTCAACACTTCTTCCCCGTTCGTTAATATCGCGGAGGATTCGCCGGATAATGCGAAGGTCAGCATCAGTATCGACAAACAGTTTAATGTCCATCAAATTGCGTAACCGTTCATCTTCCAGCACTAAGATCCCTTCAAGAATAATAACATCTTTTGGCTCAATTACAACGATTTCGTTCGAACGAGTATGGCGTGCATAATCATACACTGGCTTTTCGATCGGCTTTCTATTCAACAGTCTGTCAATATGGTCAATGAGCAAATCTGTATCGAAAGCAAGAGGGTGATCGTAATTCGTTAACAATCTTTCCTCAAACTCTAAATGAGATTGATCTTTATAATAGTAATCTTGTTCTATAACAACTACTGAGTGTTCTTTAAACTCATCATAAATTCGATTTGTTACGCTCGTTTTTCCCGAGCCAGAACCTCCGGCAATACCTATGACAAGAGGTTTTCTCATTTCCATTTCTTTTCCTCCCTTAAACTGAATTCAGCAGAATTCCCCCATTTCTGCAAGTGGGGGTATGAATAACTATGATCCAGTAAGGGTACAACCCCGGCTGAATTAATTTTTGCTCCGGGGATGCCATAAATCTTGAAAAAAATTAAGAAAAGAAGTCTATATGAACGTCATCCTGAAGGCAACTCGAACCAATAGTTGTCGTATGCAAAACAATTAATCATATGACTCCAACCTTCTTACTTCTTTTTCGCGATTAAAATGCCATCTCCAATCGGAAGCATTGATGCATCAAAATCTGGATGGTGCATGATCCATTCTGTAAATTCTTTTAGCTTCCGGATCATCGTACGATTGCGCTTTGGCACTTCCTCATCGCTTAAAAGAACAGCACCGTGCATAAACATATTGTCGCAATATATGATGCCATTATGTTGAACGAATGGGGCATACTTTTCAAAAAATCGTTTATATTGCCCCTTTGCAGCATCAATGAACAACGCATCAAATTTACGATGAGCAAATTCTTCATCATTCAATTCCAAAGCATCTGCATGAATCAACTGAATCCTATTCTCTAAACCGCTTCGTTGTATATATTCCAAAGCAGATTCATACCGTTCCGAATCTCTTTCGATTGTGACAACTGAAGCATCTTTCAGAGCGGAAACCATCCGTATAGCAGAATATCCTATTGCGCTTCCAATTTCAAGTATAGAGGTCGGCTGCTGTATCCGTAAAAGACTAATAAACGTGTTAATTCCGTTCTTTTCCATTATCGGAATTTTGTTCTCTTCTGCAAAGCGCTCTATCTCCGTAAATAAAGGATTCTCCTCTTGCTCAAAAGATAAAAGATATGCTTCATATTCATTCATTAAGTTCACTTCCATTCACAGCATCAATCGCCAGATAAGTATTTCGCCTGATTTTTCAAATGTTCTTCATACGAGTTGGTGAAGTGGTTATTCCCTTCCTTATCAGCTAAGAAATATAAATAATCCGTATCTGACGGTTCAACGACCGCATCGATCGATGACTTTCCTGCGTTGGAAATCGGTCCTGGCGGCAATCCCTTCACAACATACGTATTATAAGGGTCTTGAACTTTCAAATCCGAATAGAGCACTCTATCTTTATGCTCCCCTAAAGCATAGAGCACTGTTGGGTCAGTTTGAAGCGGCATATCGATATCTAACCTATTGTAAAAGACACTTGCGATCGTTTCACGATCTGTCTTCGCTGTCGCTTCTCTCTCAAGTAAAGAGGCGAATGTCAGTAGCCAATGGACAGATTTTTCCTGTTCTTGAAGATACGTCAAGTAAGGCGTCAAATTGGCCGCAGTTGCATCTAACATCGTTTCAACTACCGTCTCAACTGATGGATTCTCTTCGTAAAATGGATAGGTTGCCGGAAATAAGTAACCTTCTAAAGGATATTTAATATTTTCATTCCGGATTTCATCTGTTAAAATGTTCGGATATTTCCCCATTAAATCATCGATCGTTTTTTCATCTTCTACATAGCTCATGAATGCCTGTTCAGTAATGCTCGTTTTCTTCTCTACAATTTTTGCTATTTGTTTTAAAGTCAAGCCTTCGGGGATTGCGATTGTGAAAACAGGTTCGCGGTAAACTTTTCCTGTTTTCAAGCTTTGAATAAGTTCATCAAGCGTCATTGATTTTGATAATGCGTAAGTACCTGCCTGGAACTGCGACTCATTGTTGAACTTTGCATAGTATTTAAATATTTTCGCGTTACGAATAATCCCTTCATCCTCCAACGTTTCTGCAATCGAAGATAATCCAGAGCCTATTGGGATTTCAACTTCAATCGTTTCTTCGGAGTCCGGATCTACCGGCTGCAGCGATTCTGTTATGTATTTATAAACAGCCCGGCTGCCAACAAGACCGATTATCAAAACGACGAGTGCAATAGCAAATACAATCCGTCTGACAATCTTCACTTCTTTTTTCTGTTCAATCATTTTTTCGAACATAACATCTTTCTTTGAGTCTTTCCCCATCGATCTTTCACCTCAATTCAAGGAATGAAATCCTCTTTGCAGTGCTGTTGTACAGAAAAAAACGGAATGGCCTGCACCATTCCGTCCGTGCACATATGGATTATTCCTCGTCTTCGTCCTCTTCAGCTAAAAACGTGTTTAGCATTTCTTCAATCATATCCCATTCTTCATCTGTTTCGATCGGTAGCAATTCGCCGTCTTCATTGTCTTCAGATGGAATGAATGCAGATGCATGGATTTCAATTTCTTCATCGTCTCCCACTTCATCCTCGCCTAAAATATGATATAGAACGTAAGATTTACCGAAGTCCTCCGAATCAAATGTAAAAATCACTTCACAAACATGCTCTTCACCGTGCTCGTCAACTACTGTCATTGTTTCCTGTCCGTGTTCCATGTTATCACCTCATCTATTTTTTGAATCAAGATACCCTTGAAGTATCATGACCGCAGCCATCTTATCGATCACTGACTTTCTTTTTTTTCGGCTGACATCCGCCTCAATCAGCATACGCTCCGCAGCCATGGTCGTAAGCCTTTCATCCCAAAGGACAACAGGATATCCGAATGTTTCTTTTAATAGTTCCGCATACTTCTCGGAAGCTTCTCCACGCGGTCCTACTGAATTATTCATGTTTTTTGGATAGCCGACGACGAATGAAGTTATTTCATACTCTGCAACCAATTCTTGAATTCTTGGCATGCCAAATTGGCCGGCGCTCTCATCGATTTTCACCGTTTCGATGCCTTGGGCTGTCCATCCAAGGGCATCGCTGATTGCGATCCCGACCGTTTTGGAGCCAACGTCCAATCCCATTACCCTCACTTACCGGAACCTCCGTTTTCACGGATATAGAACTTTACAAGTTCCTCCAATATTTCGTCCCTCTCCAGTTTACGAATTAGGTTTCTGGCTTCATAATGGCGTGGGATATAAGCTGGGTCGCCCGATAAAAGATAGCCGACAATCTGGTTGATGGGATTGTAACCTTTGTCTTCCAATGCCTTATGAACATGAAGCATGACTTGTGTCACTTCCTGCTCCATCGATTCTTCAGGAAAGTTGAACTTCATCGTCTTGTCGTATGAATCCATAGCCGACACCCCGCTTTCCAATCATCCGTCGCAAATCGGATACCTTTCCTACTTGCCTATACCCGACATATCATTCCTCTTAAACGGATTTGACATAATCATACACGGATTGAAGTGCTTCATCAAGTTTAGAAGCATCTTTCGCTCCGGCCATCGCCATATCAGGGCGCCCTCCGCCCTTTCCTCCGCAAAGAGACGCTACATGATTGACGATTTTACCTGCATGGAAGTTCCCGCCTTTCAAGTCTTCCGTTACTCCAGAAGCCAATAGTACTTTTCCATCTGATGCAGTTCCTAATACAATAATTCCTTTTGTCAATTTCTGCTTTAATTCATCAATCATTTGTCGAAGAGCATTATTATCCTTCACATCTACTCGAGCAGAAATGACAGTCATGCCGTCAATTTTGCTTGCACTTTCAATAATATCTGTCAATTGACTATTCCCCAATTTAGCGGATAGCGATTCGTTTTCCCGTTGCAGTTCTTTCATATCTGAAAGTGCCGAGCTCACCTTATTAACGATTTCTTTCGGATTGGACTTTAGCAATACAGCTGCGTTTATAAGCAAGCTTTCTTCCTCTTTAAACGATCGATAAGCCTGCTTGCCTGTAAATGCTTCAATTCTTCGCGTGCCTGCTCCGATTCCGCTTTCAGATTCGATTTTGAAAACGCCGATATTCGCTGTGTTGGAAACATGGCACCCTCCGCAAAGTTCAAGTGAATAGTCACCTACTGATACGACACGTACGACATCGCCATATTTTTCACCAAACAGCGCCATTGCACCCATCTCTTTTGCCTCATTGATCGGCTTTTGCTCAATTTTCACCGGAATCTCTTCCCAAATCTTTTCATTGACAATGCGTTCAATTTGCTCCAGCTCTTCTTTGCTCACTTGTCCGAAGTGGGAGAAGTCGAAACGCAAACGGTCCGGACCGACATATGAACCTGCCTGATTTACGTGCTCGCCTAACACTTCTTTCAAAGCTTTATGAAGAAGATGCGTTGCAGTATGGTTTTTGAGGATCAATTTGCGATCTTCTTTATTCACTTCAGCATACGCTTCTGCACCGACAGTAACATCACCGGAACGAACGGTTGCTGTATGCAAATGCTGTCCATTCGGCGCTTTTTGCACGTCTTTTACGTCTACGATGAATAAATCATTGACAAGTGTTCCCTTATCTGCAATTTGGCCTCCGCTCTCCGCGTAAAATGGTGTTCGATCAAGAATGAATTGAATTTCATCCCCCTCTGAAGCATGGTCCACTACCTCGCCGTTATGCAACAATGTTACAATTTTTGCATTGCAGGACAATGCATCATAGCCGATAAACTCACTTTTCTCATGCAGATTTCCTAACACTTCCGATTGCACATGCATTGAGTCAACGTCTTGGCGAGCCGCACGAGCGCGATCACGCTGATGTTGCATTTCTGCTTCAAAGCCTTCACGATCTACTGTTACACCAGCCTCTTCAGCAAACTCCTCAGTCAATTCGAATGGAAAACCATACGTATCATAAAGGCGGAATGCATCTGTTCCAGCTACAATTGAAGAACCTTCTTCTTTCGCCTTTTTAATGACACCGTTTAAAATCGCCAAGCCTTCATTCAATGTTTCGTGGAAACGTTCTTCTTCATTTTTTACGACTTTCCTTATAAAGTCCTGCTTGTCTTCCACTTGTGGATAAAAATCTTTCATAATTTCTCCAACGACTGGAACCAATTCGTACATGAATGGGCGCTCGATACCTAATTGCTTAGCAAAACGGACCGCGCGACGCAACAATCTTCGAAGGACATATCCACGTCCTTCATTGGACGGCAATGCCCCATCCCCAATTGCAAAAGCGACTGTCCGAATATGGTCTGCTATGACTTTGAAAGCAGTATCTTTTTCGTCATCTTTACCATAAGTTTCACCGGATACTTTCTCGATTGCATGCATAATTGGCATGAATAAATCCGTATCAAAGTTTGTCGGCACATTTTGAATGACGGATGCCATCCGTTCAAGCCCCATGCCCGTATCAATATTTTTCTTTGGAAGCGGCGTATACGAATGATCCGGGTTATGGTTAAACTCAGAAAATACCAAGTTCCAAATTTCTAAATACCTTTCATTTTCCCCACCAGGATATAGTTCTGGATCAGAGAAGTCATCACCATACGATGGGCCTCTATCGTAAAAGATTTCTGAGTTCGGGCCGCTTGGACCTTCTCCGATATCCCAGAAGTTTCCTTCGAGCCGGATAATGCGCTCTTCAGGAATTCCAATTTTATCTCTCCAAATAGCGTATGCTTCCTCGTCCTCTGGATGAACCGTAACAGACAAAAGTTCTGGTTCGAATCCAATCCATTGTTCGCTCGTCAAAAACTCCCAAGCACGAATAATCGCTTCTTCCTTAAAGTAATCTCCGATTGAAAAATTACCTAACATTTCGAAGAAAGTATGATGCCTTGCTGTTTTCCCTACATTTTCGATATCATTCGTACGGATTGATTTTTGAGCGTTTACGATTCTCGGATTCTCCGGGATAACACGTCCGTCAAAATATTTTTTTAGCGTTGCTACTCCGCTGTTGATCCATAATAAGGATGGATCATCAATTGGAACTAAAGGCGCGGATGGCTCTTCGCTATGTCCATGCGCTTTGAAATAATCCAAAAACATTTGCCGAATTTGTGTTGCTGTCAACTTTTTCATGAATATGCCCTCCTTATGATTTCACGATGAACGAAAATAAAAAAATCTTCATCCCTATGAAGGGACGAAGATCTATTCTCGCGGTACCACCCTAATTTACCGGTTTGTAGACCGGTATCTCGGAAGCCTTAACGCGGCGAACGGCAAGGATTAGTTGCACTCTGGAGTAGCTTTCGGACAGATGCCAAGGGAACTCTTACAGCCAAGGAGCTCCTCTCTGTTCGTGGCAATCAGCTTACTTTCTCCATCAACGTGATCAATATGATACTTTGGATTATAGGGAAAGACGCTCCTTCTGTCAATCCATTCCTTCCAAAAAATCGTAAGGCGTTACATTTCCCATGCCGATCATAGGATCAATTCCGAAAATTGTTTGTTTGCTAAGGGTACATTTTTCAGCTTCAGCAAAATTTGCAACTGCTGGTTCCTCTATTTTTTGTGCAGATACAGATTCCTCTTTTTCAAGAACCGTTTCGTCCTCCATTGATTCGGCGAATCCGTCGCTTAAACGTTCTTTTAAAGTTGTTTGTCTTTTCGTCTCGTCAGTTCTTGAAACGCCATAGCTAAATTCCTCAGGTTCACCACAAAGGATCAAAAAGTCTTTCGCTCTCGTAATGCCTGTATAAAGAAGATTTTTGCGGAGCATTTTACGGTAGCCACGCACGATCGGCATAATGACGATCGGAAATTCACTTCCTTGGGATTTATGAATCGAACAGCAATATGCAAGTGTAATTTGATTTAAATCATTCCGCTCATATGTCACCTCGATGCCATCATACGACACGACTAATAGTTCCTTTTTATCGACTGTCTCTTTCGCTTTTATAATCGCAATGACTTCTCCCATGTCTCCGTTAAATACATTGCTTTCAGGCTGATTGACGAGTTGTAGTACTTTATCGCCAATTCGATAAACGGCATCTCCAAAAACAACTTCTTTCCGGTCTGGCCCAGGAGGATTGACAAGCTGTTGAATCATTTTATTAAGTCCATCGATGCCTGCAGGACCTTTATACATCGGCGCTAACACTTGAACATTTCTTATATGATGGCCTTTGGATAATGCATTTTTCATCACTTGCTCAACGACTTGCAATATTTGATTGCTATTCGCTCTTATGAAGGAACGGTCACCCGTCTTTTGCGTTAAATTATCTATATGTCGATTTTGTTTGATCATATGGGCCATTTCGATAATGGTGGAACCTTCACTTTGACGATAGATTTCTGTCAATTCAATCGTCGGAACTTTTTTTGAATCCAATAGATCTTTTAATACTTGCCCCGGTCCTACTGGAGGGAGTTGATCTTGGTCGCCTACAAACAAAACTTGCGTATCATTCGGAAGTGCCTTCAATAACTGATGGGCGAGCCACGTATCAACCATCGACATTTCATCGATGATAACTAAGCGGCCTTCTACTTCTTTGCCCTCGGCGTCTTCTTTTTCTTGGCCGGTGAATCCTAATAATCTATGAATTGTCATCGCGGGCAATCCTGTCGATTCCGACATCCTCTTAGCTGCACGGCCAGTTGGGGCAGCTAAGACGATTGGAAAAGGTTCCTGTTTTTTTGCATACTCTTTCGGCTCCAAAGATAAGCCATGCAATTCTGCATAAACCTCAACAAAGCCTCGGATCACAGTAGTTTTCCCTGTACCGGGACCTCCTGTTAAAATCATTGCGGGTGAATGCAATGCTTGTTCAATGGCCTGCACTTGTGTTTCCGCATAGCTAACACCTAACCGCTCTTCAACCTCTCCGATCGCCTTGCGAATTTCTGCAGCCGGAAATTGGTCCGCAAAATCATTTTGTAAAATACGGTCGATTTTTGAAGCAATTCCGATTTCCGAAAAATAGAGAGATGGAATATAGAGTCTTTTCCCTTCAGCGCATAGTTTGCCTTCTTCTACACATTCAATAACACCGGCAGAAATGGCATCAAACGGTATTTCTTCCCGCTGGCTCGACTCCAAAAGCCGCTTCACTTCCGGAAGGACATGATCTGCTTCCATATAAACGTGGCCTGCTGATTGGACGGCTGTATTCATTGTGTGCAATATGGCAGCTTTCACCCTATCAGGATGCTTCCCCGTAATGCCCAATTGCTTGCCCAATTCATCCGCACGTTGAAAGCCAATTCCTTCGACCTCTTCAATGAGCCTGAATGGATTTTCATTCAACAGCTCAATGGCGTCTTCTCGATACGTCTGGTAAATTTTCATCGACAGTTGCGGTCCGAAGCCCCAATCAGTTAGCTGCACCATCGTCCGTTCCAACCCTAAGTTCTCTCGTAGCACTGTAATAAGCGTTTCTTTCCGTTCATCGGAAAGACGGGGAACTCGATCCAACACATTATCGTTTTCAAGAATTTGCTTAATTGCATCCTTGCCTAACGTCTGTACGATCGTTTCTGCTGTTTTCCTTCCGATACCCGGAAATAAATCACCTGACAAATAATGAATAATGCCAGTTTCGGTTTCGGGCATTTCTTTTTTGAAGGTGTGCACATCAAACTGTTGGCCATATGTAGCGTGATTCACCAATTTACCAGTGAAACGGTACTCTTCTTCTTGATTAAGAGCAGGAAAATTTCCTTTAATGACAATTTCTTTTTCTGTATAGCCACAATTCGTCTTCAATATTTTCGTCTTTACGATGGAAAATAGGTTGTCAGGATTATGGAAGATCGTTACGACAGGTCTTCCTACTAAAAAAATTTCTTCTTTTGTAGTCGTTTCGTTTCTCTCTTCCATATCCATCACCTTTTCATTACTTTCTTTATTGCTCGCTACCCATTTGGATCATGTCATAAATATAGCGCGCCTGTGTATGTTCTGGCTCGACTGTAAAAGCTCTTTCTAAATGATGCAATGCATCTTCCTTGCGATCCGTAGAGACCGCATATAGTACACCTAAGTTATAATGTGCATCTGCATTTTCGGCATCTTTGCTGATGACAAAGCGCAGCTCTTCACCAGCTAACTCGAATAGTTCCAATTCGGCAAGGGCGATGCCGTATGCTAAACGAATTTCAAGATCTTCTGGAGATAATTCTGCTGCACGCTGAAAATATGGAAGGGAAAGCTTTTGTTGATCAGCACGCTTTAAGCTTTTCGCTAGCATGAAATAAGCATCCGCCTCATCTAACCCAGCACGTACAGCTTTTTCATATAGCTTAGCAGCTTCCCCATAGCGCTCGCTCGTGTAATAAAGATTGCCTAATCCGTATAATGCAGAACCGGCATTTTCATCTAAAGAAATCGCTTTTTGAAAAAAACGTTCTGCTCTTTCAACGTCTCCAGCAGAAGCAAATACGTTTCCTAAATTAATATAACCGACAGGATTATCCGGTTCTTCTTCCGCCGCTTTCATGAAAGCTTCAATCGCTTTTTCGTACGCTCCTTCTTGTAACGCCTTAATGCCAATTTCATTTTGTTCCATGTTGTAAACCTCTCATCCTACATAATCAAGTTGCTTACCATTTTTTATAACCGTGTCGATTGTTCCGCCTCCTAAGCATTCATCTCCATCATAGAAAACAACTGCTTGTCCTGGCGTAATCGCTCGAACCGGTTGTGCAAAATGAACAATTGCTCGATTACCTTCTTGCAGTTCAACTGTCACTTCTGTATCTGGCTGACGATAACGGAATTTAGCCGTGCATTTAAAAGTTGACGGCATTTTTCGGGCTGTCGCAAAACTGATATCGGTTGCTGTCAAGCTATCAGAATAGAGTGCATCATTATGAAAACCTTGTCCGACTAATAATGTATTTGAAGATAAATCTTTGCCGATAACGAACCAAGGTTCACCTGCACCTCCAATTCCTAAGCCGTGGCGCTGTCCAATTGTGTAATACATTAATCCGTCATGCTTGCCGACCGTTTCACCTGCCATCGTTTTCATCTTGCCTGGCTGAGCGGGAAGGTATTGGCCTAAAAATTCTTTAAAGTTCCTTTCACCAATAAAGCAAATGCCCGTTGAATCTTTCTTTTTCGCCGTTGTTAATCCTGCTTTTTCAGCAATTTCCCGAACTTTCTTTTTGTCAATATCGCCGATTGGAAACATTACTTTTTGCAATTGGTCCTGTGTCAATTGATTGAGGAAATACGTCTGATCCTTATTAGCATCTTCACCCCTCAGCATAGCGACACCATCTTCTGTTTCAACAACTCTCGCATAGTGACCAGTCGCTAAATAATCCGCACCAAGGCTCATCGCATGATCAAGGAATGCTTTGAATTTGATTTCCTTATTGCACATGACATCCGGATTAGGCGTCCTTCCTGCCTTGTATTCGTCAAGAAAGTAAGTGAAAACCTTATCCCAATACTGTTTTTCAAAATTAACAGCATAATAAGGTATGCCAATTTCATTGCAGACGCTAATGACGTCTTCATAATCTTCAGTTGCTGTGCAAACGCCAAATTCGTCTGTATCGTCCCAGTTTTTCATGAAGATGCCGATCACTTCATAGCCTTGTTCTTTTAAGAGCAAAGCAGCGACCGACGAATCGACGCCTCCAGACATTCCGATGACAACTCTTGTTTCTGCAGGCGGTTTAATTGTTCTCATTTCAATCCATCCTTTATTTTTTCAACTATTAAGCCGTTTTACGATTTCCACAATTCTTAGAGCTGCTTCCCGAATGTCTTTCTCATCCAGTCCAAGACCAAAACTGAAGCGAACTGAATTTCTTAGCTTTGGCGAACTGTTCCCGAACATGGCAGATAACACATGTGAAGGATCCAATGAACCTGCTGTACAAGCAGAACCGCTTGAAGCGTTTATACCCGCCATATCTAAATTGACGAGCAATGACTCAATATCTGTATTAGGAAAGCTAATATTTAGGACATGCGGAAGCTTTTGTGCTCCATTTGCATTCACTTCGTACTCAATGCCGTTATCGTCAAAAACAGTGGTCATTATGTCCGCATATCGCTTATATTTCTCGCGATTTTCAACCATTTGGCGCTGAGCAATTTTTACGGTTTCCGCAAATGCGACGATAGCAGGAACGTTTTCAGTACCCGCCCTACGCTTACGCTCTTGTTGGCCGCCAAAAAAGATTGGGCTCGTTTGCAAACCTTTTCGCTGAAATAGGAATCCAATGCCCTTCGGACCATTCAATTTATGTGCAGATGCACTGAGTAAATCTACTTTTAGTTTCGTTACATCCAACTCTTCAATGCCAAAAGCTTGCACGGCATCGGTATGAAAAACGGCTTGATGGTCTTTCAGCAATTCACCAATTTCCTGAATCGGTTGAATTACACCGACTTCATTATTCCCGTACATTATCGTAACAAGAATTGTTTGGTCCGTTAATGCTTCACGCACTTGCTCCACTCGAATTAATCCATTTTCATCCACCGGCAAATAAGTAACCTCATAACCTTTACGCTCTAATTCCTTGCACGCATTCAAAACTGCATGATGCTCAATTGCAGTCGTAATAATATGTTTTCCTTTATCCGACATTGACATAGCTGTACCAAAAACCGCAATATTGTCCGCTTCCGTTCCGCCAGAAGTGAAGATCATTTCGGTAGGTTCTGCATGGATTGCTTCAGCAATGACTTTACGTGCATCATCGACCATTTTACGCGCATAACGCCCAACACTATGGATGCTTGAAGGATTTCCGAATACAGTTTCCATCATTTGCATATATACTGCGCTCACTTCCGGATGCATCGGAGTTGTAGCAGCATGATCAAGATAAATAGTTTCCATTGATAGTACTCCTTTATAAAATAAGGAAATTCCAAAACACGCTTTTATATATAAAACATATAGCCGTCTTGCTCGGGTTTACTGTCCGAAGCAACTAAATCTTCTATCGTTGTCGTATCAAGTACGCCCCTGATCGCCTCTCCAATTCGATTCCATAACTCTTGCTGTGGAACATCTGTGTCATCTATACCTTCGACAATTTGAATCGGCCCTTCCAATAAGCGGATGACATCTCCTGCGGTTATTTCAGTAGGCGCTTTTGCCAATTTATAGCCGCCATATGCCCCTCGAACACTTTTAACGATGCCGCTATTTCTTAACGGCGGGATTAATTGCTCTAAATAAGCTTCGGAAAGATTTTGCTCTTCCGCAATTTTACGTAAGGGCAATGGCCCTTCCCCATATTTTCTACCTAATTCAACAACAACCGTTAACCCATAGCGGCCCTTCGTAGAAATTCTCATCGTTCAACCAACGTCCTTTTCCTAAATTCCTTCAAGGTATTATATCATAACATATTAATCACTTCCTCCAAATGACTTGAACCTGACACTTGTGTATAATGGAAGAACGGATGTACGGAGGAGTGATTTTGTTGAACAATGAGCCATTGGCGTTTCGGATGCGTCCAAAAACGATTGATGAAATTGCTGGACAACAGCATATTATCGGCAAAGAAACGGCGCTATACCGGATGATCAAAAATGGACACGTACCGTCTATGTTATTGTATGGGGATCCCGGAATCGGAAAAACCTCTCTTGCATACGCAATTGCCGGGACGAGCCGCCTTCCATTCATCGCATTGAACGCCACCGTATCAGGAAAAAAAGACGTCGAGCAAGTCGTTTCTGAGGCACGGATTTCAGGAAAAGTGCTTTTGTTTTTAGATGAGATACACCGTTTCAATAAATTACAGCAAGATACATTGCTTCCTCATGTTGAAAGTGGAGCAATTGTTTTAATTGGTGCTACTACTGAAAATCCATTTCACGATGTCAATCCAGCTATCCGTTCTAGATGCGGAGAAATACTGCAGCTAAAGCGGTTAGAAACCGAAGATATTAACGCTTTAATTCATCGAGCATTACAGGATGAAGACCGCGGACTCGGGAAGCTCACCATTGAAATGACCGATGAACAGGTTGAACGTATTTCTGAAGGAGTGAACGGAGATGCCAGGAAAGCTCTCACCTTATTAGAGTCATTAATATCAGCTAGTGACGAAGAAGATGGGAAAATACAGGTGGAAGATTGGCTCATCGATAATTTAATCGGCAGAATTGGTCTTGTTGGAGATAAAAAAGGATCCCATCACTATAATTTACTGTCTGCGCTTCAAAAATCAGTTCGTGGAAGCGATGTCAATGCGGCAATTTACTATTTGGCAAACCTTTTGGAAACTGGCGATCTAATCGCGGTTACAAGAAGGCTTTTAGTCATGGCGTATGAAGATATAGGTCTTGCTGCACCAGAAGTCGGCCCTCATGTTTTGGCTGCGACAGACGCAGCAATCCGATTAGGCATGCCTGAAGCAAGAATTCCATTAGCGAATGCTGTCATTGAGATGTGCTTGTCTTCTAAGTCAAATTCTGCATACAAAGCAATTGATGCCGCCTCAAGGGCTATTCACGAAGGCAATGCCGGGGATATACCTCTTCATTTACGGGACGCTCATTATAGCGGAGCTGAACAATTGGGACATGTTGGTTATTTATATCCTCATGATACGCCAATCGGTTCTTTCGGAGGATGGGTTGATCAGCAATACTTGCCTGATAAAATAGCGCATATAGAATTTTATGAACCGGTCATTGCAGGAGAAGAGAAAAAAATCGCTAGCATATATAAACGTTTAAAAGAGTTTCGCAATAAATAAAGAAAACCGCCGTAAGAATTCCGTACGGCGGTTGTTTTATTATAAAATATATTGGTCCATTTTCAATACTAATTCAGCGATTTCTGGTTTGCTTACTTGATCGTTTGCACCGACACTTTCTCCTTTATGCTTTAGCTCATCAGTAATGAGTGAGGAGAAAATAATAACTGGCAATGCGCTTAAATCCTTGTTCTCACGAATACGTTTCGTAAAGTGGTGTCCGTCCATTTGAGGCATTTCGATATCCGTAATCACTAATTGAATTTCATCTGTAACAGTCTTACCATCAGCGACGATTGCTTCCAAGAAATTCAGAGCATCTTTTCCATTTTCGAAAAACTCGATATTGACATATCCTGCTTCAGATAATGTGTCACTCAGCAATTTTCGAAGCATTGGTGAATCTTCAGCGACGACAATTCGTTTATCAGATCGCTCTCTCTCACCTAACTTCTGCACTTCCTCTACACGAATGCCACTATCTGGATTAATTTCCATTACAATCTTTTCAAAATCTAATAACAATAGCATATCGCGTTCACGCTTAATGACACCGATCACTTGCGAAGCATCTCCGGAATATAGGTCTGAAGGCTTTTCGATATGATTCCATGATATTCTATGGATTTGAGTCACTTCATGGACATGGAAGACGACTTCCTGTTTATTGAAAGCTGCTACGATATACTTTCCATCATTTGGTCCGATTGTTTGAGGAAGTCCCATCACTTTTTCCATATTGATGACAGGCAATACTTCGCCTCTCAACTGCATAATGCCTTCTATTGCAGGGTGAGCATGCGGGATTACTGTAATTGGCGTAGGAAGAATAATTTCCTTTACTTTAATTACGTTTATGCCATATCTGTTATGTCCCATTTCAAATTCGACGATTTCAAGTTCGTTCGTGCCGCTCTCCAATAAAATGCCATCCTGTTTTTTCATCGTTCCCA
The DNA here is from genome assembly GCF_037144575.1 of Sporosarcina sp. USHLN248. NCBI lineage: Bacteria > Bacillati > Bacillota > Bacilli > Caryophanales > Caryophanaceae > Sporosarcina > Sporosarcina sp. USHLN248. Next base: position 30,124 of record NZ_JBBCZC010000029.1, on the reverse strand, counting down.
ATCCTCTCATGCTCAAACTCTTTATACTATATTACTATTCTAAGCCCTATATAGTAGGTCAATTGTATCAGCATTATGTCATTATAACAAGTTGTATTCATTATTCGATTATGATTGTTTTATGAATTCGTCTATTTTTCCCCACTCTTATTCACTACGTTTTGTACATGTTTATTCTCTTAGTTCAAAATCGTACGGAGCAACGGTTACATGTATCCCTTTATTTTTACTTACAAAAGAGCTGTTCAAAAAGTCAGTGAAAACCAACCTTCTAAACAGCTCTATCCTCATATATTCGCTTTATCTTTCACCCGTTCAATCGGGATATCCTTGACGATATCATTCAACACATAGCTTGCACAAATAAGACCTGCAACAGAAGGTACATACGCATTCGATGCTGGTGGCATTTTCGCTTTTCGAATGTTTGCGTCAGGATTTCCTACTGTATCAACGACATCTTCCCGGACAACGATTGGGCTCTCGTCTGAAAAAACGACAGGAACGCCTTTTTGAATACCTTCCTTTCTCAGACGAAGACGGATGACTTTTGCAATCGGATCTGTATGAGTTTTAGAAATATCAGCAATTTGAAATCTTGTAGGATCTAATTTATTTGCAGCGCCCATGCTTGAAATAATTTTGATGCCTCGTTTGACACATTCTTTGATCAAATGAATTTTATAGCTGATCGTATCCGATGCATCAATGACATAATCAGGCTTGTAGCTGAAAATTTCTTCATAAGTCTCTTCCGTGTAAAACATATGCAAACTGATTACTTCACATTCTTTATTAATATCAGCAATCCGCTCCTCCATCACTTCCACTTTCGATCTGCCTATAGTCGATAGGCTTGCGACAAGTTGACGGTTGACGTTCGTAATATCGACTGAGTCTTTATCGATTAAAATAATGCGGCCAATGCCACTTCTTGCACAAGCCTCTGCAGCGAACGAACCGACGCCGCCAACACCTAAAATAGCAACCGTTTTTTGGCGCATCCGTTCTACGCCTTCTTTGCCTATCGCTAATTCATTGCGAGAAAATTGGTGCAACAAAATGATTCCGCCTTTCAAAATAAAATATGTCAATAGAAAACCCCTCTGCAATGAAGCAAGAGGGGGATTAAACTAAATTCGTGTCATTTCAAATCAAAACAGTTACGAATCCCGAATGTGCCGTCTTATTCGTATCGCTTTGAACCCGCACTCAGCAGGTGGGTGTCTTCTCCATTCCTTTTGAAGTCCCCTTAAAGAAGGCATGTCATCCAGAATGAAATGCAGACTCCCTACGATCAATATGTTCGGTCAAAACTGATTAGTCAAAGACGAACACCTCAGGATTCGTATTACTTGTATACTACCATACATTTTTTTTCGGTTCAACGATTTTACTTTTGCCATTTTTACAATTTTACGAGAGTTGCGTTAGTGATTTTCAGTTGTTTTTACAGCAATACCTAACTCGGAAAGCTGTGCCTGATCAACTTCACTTGGCGCTTCAGTCAACAGGTCGCTTGCGCTTGCTGTTTTCGGGAATGCAATTGTATCTCGTAAATTAGACGAGCCGGATAATAGCATTACAATGCGATCTAAACCGAATGCAATACCGCCATGTGGAGGTGTTCCATAATCAAAAGCATCCAACAGGAAGCCGAATTGCTCCCGCGCTTCTTCTTGTGTAAAGCCTAATGCTTTGAACATTTTTTCTTGAACATCACGTTGATAAATCCGCAAAGAACCTCCGCCTAATTCGTAGCCATTCAGAACAAGGTCATACGCCTGAGCTTTTACTTCTTCAGGTTTCGTTTCAAGCTCCTCGACATTAGCCGGCATCGTGAACGGATGGTGGGCAGCATAATAACGGCCTTCCTCTTCGTCGTATTCGAATAGCGGCCAATCTGTTACCCAGAGGAAATTGAATTTCGATTCGTCAATCAAATTCAATTCCTTCCCTAATTTCAATCGAAGAGCGCCTAATGCATCTGCAACAACAGATTTTTTATCTGCTACAAATAATAAAAGGTCACCAGCTTCAGCATGTAAAGCGTTTTTCAATGACTCTGCAGTTTCCTCTTCAAAAAACTTAGCGATCGGGCCTTTCAAGCCTTCTGCATCCACTTTAAGCCATGCGAGCCCTTTTGCACCATACCGTCCTGCAAATTCACCTAACGCGTCGATATCTTTCCGAGAGTAATTGTCAGAAGCGCCTTTTACGTTAATTGCTTTCACCTGGCCACCTGCTTCAACCGCGCTTGCAAACACTTTGAATGAAGAGTCTTTCACAATTTCGGATAGATCGATCAATTCCATCTCGAATCTTGTATCCGGTTTGTCGGAACCGAAACGTGCCATCGCTTCATCATACGGAATTCGCTTGAATGGTATTTCAATATCGATCCCCTTAACATCCTTCATCACTTTTTTCATTAATCTTTCATTCAACTCAATAATGTCTTCAATCGACATGAAACTCATTTCCATATCGATTTGCGTAAATTCAGGTTGTCGGTCTGCACGCAGGTCTTCATCACGGAAACAACGTGCGATTTGATAGTAACGGTCAAAACCGGATACCATGAGCATTTGCTTGAACAACTGCGGAGATTGCGGCAACGCATAAAATGCACCGTCATGCACACGGCTTGGCACGAGATAGTCCCGTGCGCCTTCTGGTGTCGATTTTGTCAAGATAGGCGTTTCGACTTCGATGAATCCTTCATCATCGAGAAAGTTTCGCACTGTTTTTGAAATATCCGACCGCATTTTAAAAACTTTTGCCAATTGTGGACGGCGCAAATCTAAATAACGGTATTTTAGACGGATCTCTTCATTGACATCCGTTTCATCTTCAATCATAAATGGAGGCGTCTTTGCTTCGTTAATGATTTTTAATTGTTCTGCGTGTATTTCAATAGAACCAGTCTTTAGCTTTTCGTTCTTTTGGTTCTCCTCACGTTCTACAACTTTTCCTCTCACTTCAATCACATATTCATTACGGATTTTCTCTGCCAACTCAAGCGCTTCTTGAGAGAAATCCGGATTGAAAACAACTTGCACGATGCCTGTGCGGTCGCGCACGTCAATAAAAATCAATCCGCCCAAATCACGGCGTTTTTGCACCCATCCTTGTAATGTTACTTGCTGACCGATTACGTCTTCAGTCAATTCTCCGCAATAATGTGTTCGCTGCATTGTTCATCAACCTTCCCTATTTCAACTGTTCTTTAATTTTTTCTAGGAGTAAACTATCTTTCACTTTTTGTTGTGTGCCATCTTCCATATTTTTTAATTGCACAACATTTTCTTTTACTTCGTCTTCACCAATGACAATTACTGTTTTTGCGTTAAACCGATCCGCCGATTTCATTTGAGCTTTCATCTTGCGGTCCATGTAATCCATATCCGCACGTATGCCCGCATTTCGCAAATCATTTAGAACCGTGAATCCTTTTCGGTGTGCTTCCTCATCAAGTGATACGATGTATACATCCAAATCCGGTTCATCTACGAACGTTTTTTCTTCTGCTTCAAGCGCTAATAATAGGCGTTCAATGCTCATTGCAAATCCGATGCCCGGTGCGTGCGGCCCGCCGATATCTTCTGATACGCCATTGTAACGACCACCTCCGCAAAGAGTTGTAATCGCTCCGAACCCTTGGGACGTGCTCATAATTTCAAATGCTGTGTGATTGTAGTAATCAAGCCCGCGTACTAAATTCGGGTCAAGCTCATACGAAATGCCGATGGCGTCCAAATAGCGCTTCACGTTTTCAAAATAAGCTGCAGACTCCTCATTTAAATAATCTGTTAATGAAGGAGCTGAAGCCATTAACGGATGATCTCGATCTACTTTACAATCGAGAATTCGCAATGGGTTTTTGTTCAATCTTGATTGGCAATCGGTGCAAAATTCGCCGATATGCGGTGCAAAGTGAGCGATCAAGGCTTCACGGTGTGCCTTTCTTGATTCCCCATCTCCTAATGAATTCAATACCAATTTCAAGTCTTTTAAGCCTGCGCGGCGATATACATCGAGAGCAAGTGAAATAACTTCTGCATCGATGGCAGGATCAGCACTGCCGATTGCTTCCACGCCAAATTGTACGAATTGACGATACCTTCCGGCTTGCTGTCTTTCATAGCGGAACATCGGTCCTGAATAATAAAGCTTTACTGGCTGATCTGGATAGCCAAACATTTTATGTTCTACATACGAACGTACGACAGATGCTGTTCCTTCTGGACGTAGCGTCATGGAACGGTTTCCTCTATCTGTAAATGTATACATTTCTTTTTGAACGATATCTGTCGTGTCTCCAACGGTCCTTTGGAATAATTCCGTCTGCTCAAACATCGGAGTACGAATTTCCTTATAGCGGTACAATTCACATACATCACGAATAATCGCTTCAACTTGTTGCCACTTCCATGATTCAGATGGCAAAATATCTTGCGTCCCTCTTGGCACTTTAAATTTCATAAGACTTCCCCTTTCTCCTACATCGTTTTTCCGCGAACAATAGAAAAAGCTCCCATCCCTTGTTAATAAAGGGACGAGAGCTAGTAGCTTCCGCGGTTCCACCCAAATTGGCTTCGATTATCATCGAGCCCACTCGTATCCGGATAACGGCCGGTTCCGTCCACACCTAATAGAATGATTCGTTCAGCATGGATCCTCGATGGTGTTATTCGCTACTTCCGTCTGTAGAGTGGATTTCAGCCTCGTCCACCCCTCTCTTGTCAGTCTGCAAAGCAGCTACTTGCCACGTCATAGGGTTTTAATTGTATTGCCTTATATCGATTAGATTAACCAACATCTTAGCGATTTACTACAGAAGTGTCAACCTTTTTCATTTCATTGTAGTTTTTTATTCGAAAAAACACTACAATTATTCTTAAAGGAGAGTGATAGTTTGTCGAAAGTGAAGATTTGGACAATCGTCGCCGTTTTAACGTTAGCAATCTTTTACAATCAATCCGTCATAATTGCCAATAGCGGAACGGCAGTAGTAAATACGGCTTCATTGAATGTCCGATCTGGTCCCGGACTTACGTATCCAGTTATTGGCTCAATGAAGAGAGGCGAGTCCGTCGATATTTTATCTACTTCAAACGATTGGCTGGAAATTCGGTTAGGCGCAAGCACTGGCTGGATTGCTTCATGGCTCGTTACATCCGAAGAGTCTTTGGACAACCAACCAAAAAATATCATTTCTAAGGTAAATGCCTTAAACATACGGACGGAACCATCCATAAACGCTGCTATCATTGGTCAATTGAGTGCCGGGGAAGAAGCACTTATGACTGGACAAACTGATAAATGGGTCGCTATTCAGAAAAACGGAATAGACGGATGGGTATATGCCGATTATGTAACGGAATTAGTTCATCAACAAACTGAAAAAGAAGAAAAGATTGAAAGCGAATCGCGGGAAAAGTCTGTTGAGAAGATCGCATCTAATGTGGAACAAGATCAATTATTTACCGTTTCAGTTGATGCGTTGAATGTTCGAAAAAAAGCAGATCTAAAGGCAAAAAAAGTTGGATTGGTACATAAAGACGAATCGTATTCTGTAATCGAGTCAGATGGCAATTGGGTTCGAATCGACCTTGGAAAAAAGAAGTCTGGTTGGGTTTATTCTTTCCACGGATATCTAACTGGTAAAAAAGATGATTCCTTACGCCATGACAGTAAAACAACTGTAACCGTTTTGACGAATGGGACAAACATTAGATCTTCTGCAACAACTGCTTCTGAAATTGTAACTCGCGTCAATGCAGGAAAAAGACTTCCTGTCGTAAAAGAAGATGGTGATTGGTATGAAATCGCACTTGAATCTGGTGATACGGCCTTTATTGCAAAATGGGTCGTAACTACAGGTGACGAAGAGTTGCAGAAAAAAGAGCAACCGAAAAATACGGTTGCAAGAGCTGCCGGTACTCTAAATGGTTTAACGATTGTCATCGATGCAGGACATGGAGGCAATGACAGAGGAACGACCGGGTCGAGAGGGACCGATGAAAAAGATTTGACGCTGTTAACGACCGAATTGCTTTCGGCAAAGTTGAGAGCTGCCGGTGCCAACGTCGTTATGACGAGAGAATCCGATACGTACGTTTCGTTAAGAAAACGAGTTTCCATCGGCCACCAAGCTCAAGCTGATGCATTCATCAGCGTCCATTATGACGCTAACTTAGACAGCTCGGTTACTGGATTTACAACGTACTACACACAAACATCGCAAAAATCTTTAGCAGAAGCAATTAATAACGGCTTAGATGGGGCGATTAACATTAGGAACCGGGGTGCACAGCCTGCCGACTTTTTAGTTTTGAGGGAAAATAAGCAGAATGCCGTTTTAATTGAGTTGGGCTTTTTATCAAATCCTTCCGAAGAACGAATCTTGAAAACGGATCTATTCAGAGAACAGGCTACACATGGAATTTATCAAGGCCTCCTTGAGTATTTTGATGGGAGTCAATAAACAAGAGACGATCACCCCTCTCGCTCAGAGGAAAGTGATCGTCTCTTTTCAAATTTATTTTGATTCGACTATGATTGTTACTGGACCGTCATTCACAAGTTCTACGTCCATCATTGCACCGAAAACTCCTGTCTCTACTTGAAGTCCATAGCCCTCTAAGCATTCATTGAAATAGTGCCATAGAGGCTCAGCCTTTTCTGGTCTCGCAGCTTCAATAAAACTCGGGCGTCTCCCTTTTCTGACATCACCATATAGTGTAAATTGCGATACAGAAAGAATGGAACCTCCAACTTCATCAATTGATTTGTTCATTTTTCCATCATCGTCTTCCCATAAACGCAGGCCTGCTATTTTTTTCGCTATATACTCTGCATCTTCTTTTTCATCTTCATGCGTCAATCCGACAAGCAATACATATCCTTTGTCAATCGAGCCAGTGATTTCTCCATCAACAGTAACACTTGCTTTGCCTGAACGCTGTAATACAACTTTCAATTCAAACACCTGCCTACTCAACTTGTTCACATGACCTTAATTAATTCACTATACGCTGGACGGAATAAATATCACGGATTTGTTTAATACGTTCAACGATTCGATGTAAATGGGCGATGTCTTTTATTTTGATCGTCATATTGATCTTCGCCAATTTATCGCGATCTGCTTTGCCACTTACTGCTACCATCGGCGTTTTCGTATCCGCGACAACCATCATCACTTCATTCAATAGGCCTTGTCGGTCAAATGCGGAAATTTCAATATCCACTTGGAAATCTTTCACCGCATTGCTTGTATCGACTGCCCATTCAACATCGATTAGCCGATCAGTATCTTCATCTGCATGGATATTTGGGCAATCCGAGCGGTGCACCGAAACGCCGCGCCCTTTAGTTATGAAGCCAACGATTTCATCTCCAGGAATCGGGTTGCAGCATTTCGATAATCGGATGAGCAAGTTTTCGATTCCTTTTACAATAACGCCAGACTCAGTCATAACCGGCTGCGTCGCCTTCATATCAGAAACAATTTTGTCGATCGTATCTTGCTGTTCACGTTCTTTACGGATCTTTTCAGCTAGTCGATTGACGACTTGCTGTGCAGTGATTCCATTTGACCCTACAGCTGCATACATATCTTCTTCTGATGTAAAGCTGAATTTCTCGATTACTCGTTGGATATTTTCTTGCGTAAGTATAGCTTTCACATCAAATTCTTGCAGCTTGATTTCCTTTTCGACCATCTCTTTGCCTTTGATGATATTTTCCTCACGCAATTGCTTTTTAAAAAATTGACGGATTTTATTTCTTGCCTGTGAAGTATTTGCAATTTTCAACCAATCTCGACTAGGTCCAAACGACTGTTTCGACGTTAAAATTTCAACGATATCTCCTGTGGATAGTTCGGTGTCAAGCGGTACCATTTTGCCATTCACTTTTGCCCCTATCGTTCGGTTCCCTACTTCGGAATGGACACGATAAGCGAAATCAATTGGCACCGAACCTTTTGGAATTTCTATCACATCTCCGTCTGGCGTAAAAACATAGACCATATCCGAAAATAAATCGAATTTCAATGACTCCATAAATTCTTCGGCATTCGAAGATTCATTTTGAAACTCCAATATTTCACGGAACCATTTCAGCTTAGAATCAATATTGCCCGGCTTTTCAGAAACCGTCTTCCCTTCTTTGTACGCCCAATGTGCGGCTACCCCGTATTCGGCTATACGATGCATTTCTTCTGTACGAATCTGCACTTCAAGTGGATCGCCCGCCGGACCGACGACAGTCGTATGGATTGACTGGTACAAGTTCTGCTTAGGCATCGCAATATAATCCTTAAACCTGCCCGGCATCGGCTTCCACAAAGTATGAATGATGCCAAGGACTGCATAACAATCTTTAATGCTTTTGACAATAATGCGCACAGCTAAAAGATCATATATCTCATTAAATTCTTTTTTCTGCAAAATCATTTTTCTATAAATTGAATATAAATGTTTCGGACGACCCGAAATGTCCGCATCGATACCCATTTCTGCTATTTCTTTACGGATCAATTCCATAACGTTTTGCAAATATTTTTCGCGCTCATCACGCTTACGCTTCATCATATTAACAATTCGGTAATATTGCTGCGGATTCAAATAACGAAGTGCAGTATCTTCCAATTCCCACTTAATCGTGGAAATTCCGAGACGATGAGCGAGCGGGGCGAATATATCCAACGTTTCTGCTGCGACCCTTCTTTGCTTCTCCTCAGGCACATGCTTCAACGTTCGCATATTATGAAGCCGGTCTGCTAATTTAATGAGGATCACTCGAATATCCCTCGCCATCGCAATGAACATTTTCCGATGATTTTCTGCCTGCTTCTCTTCGTTTGACTTGAATTTCAGCTTTTCTAACTTCGTCACTCCATCTACAAGCATTGCAACCTCTTCACCAAACTCCCGAACGATGTCCTCTCTGCTAACATCCGTATCCTCCACAACATCATGAAGGAATCCGGCAGCAACTGTAGCCGGGTCCATTTGCAGTTCTGCTAAGATGCCCGCAACTTGAATAGGATGCAGTATATATGGTTCTCCTGAGCTTCTGTATTGCCCTTCATGCGCCGCATAAGCTGCTTGATAAGCCTTTTTGACGAACGCGACATGTTTATCATTCATATAGGAGGCAACAATTTGAAATATATCATCCGCGGTCATGTCACGGTTTTTCGCCATTCTATTACTCCTTTCGACAACTTCAGCAATCATTTACGACTCTGCGTAAGTTCGTCCAGATTTTTAGAGTCTGCTTGAAGTACTCTTTCTAAAATCCGTGACATCCACCGGAGGCTTTAGCCAACAAAAATCTACAATCAATTAGGCACTGCCACATGGAGTGACCGCCTTAGCCAATTTGCTGCTAATGTTCAGCAAAGTAAGTGCAGCTGCCGAACCGAAAAATATTCATCTCGCCATCTATTAAGGTGGGCGTTTTTTGCTGAATAAAGTTAAAAAATAAAGATAATCTTATTGTATGTATAAATAGCTATGAATGTAAAGTATGAGAATGCAAAAGAACCCTCGCAAAAGAAGCGAGGGAACATTTTTCAATAAGTGATTAAAGAACGAATTTCATGGCCTACCAATTTTTCGCGGCCGTTCAAGTACGAAAGTTCGATTAAAAATGCACAGCCTGCAACGATACCGCCTAATTTTTCAACAAGCTCAACCGTTGCGCCAACCGTTCCGCCTGTTGCAAGCAAATCATCGACGATAAGAACACGTTGGCCAGGTTTAATGGCATCTTTATGAATCGTCAATGAATCTTTGCCATACTCTAAATCATATTCGACCGAAATCGTTTCACGCGGTAATTTTCCAGGCTTACGAACAGGAGCAAATCCGACTTCCAATGCATACGCGACCGGACATCCAATGATGAACCCTCTCGCTTCAGGACCAACGATAATGTCCGTACCTACTTCCTTCGCAAACTCCACAATTTTATCCGTTGCATATTTATACGCCTTGCCATCGTCCATAATCGTTGTAATATCTTTAAAGCTAATTCCTTCTTTTGGATAATCAGGTACAATCGTCACATAACTTTTCAAATCCATAACTGTTGTTCCTCCCTGTTGACAGCATTATCACATAATGCGTCAAACCATTGTTTCAATTCATGATAAGGTGCATAAACTAATTTTTTCTCAAGTTCAATTTGCCTTTCCCTCTCTTGATAAGAAGGAGCTTCAGACAAATCTTTTTTCCCAGCCGTTTCAACAAAAAGAGCAAGACCATTCTCTATCTTAACAAATCCTAACTCAGAAAACACCTTCGACATGAAATAAATTGTGTCTATCTTCCAACCTCTATGTTTAGAAAGCTCATGAATTTCTTTGCGTAAATCGAAAGAACCCCTTTTTTTCAATAAGCTATAAAACCATCCAAACTGTTCCCGTCCAGGAATTCCTTCAAAATAAATCGATTCTGGAACATAGAAGTGAAGATATACTCTCTTAGGATTAACAGATTGCATAATGCTTTGAATTTGCTTAGCCTCGTTTGGAAGATCTAACAATACAAGATGATCTGTTTCCTCAATCTGCTGTTGATCATACAATCGCATGTCCATTTCACCTAACACGGGTTTGAAATGTTCTATAGATTTTGCATGAAACGCAATGAACACAGTATTTTTCTTCGGTATCGATGGAAGCCATCTGCTTGGTTCTTGAACACCTCGTAAGTCGAACAGTTGCCGTTCAGTGACAGTTAGGTCTTCCAATAGCATTTGTGGCTTTTTCCGTCCGTTCCATTCATTCACTTGCAAATCACCCGTTACAGACATTTTCACTGCTGGACTCATGTCATCTGCAAGCTCACCTTGTCCGAACCCGATAACATCCAAACTTTCATCACCGGCAGTCAATTGCAATTTTAAATGATTTTTCGCTGCCCCAATTTTTCGGACAGATTCTGCATAAACATTTTCCAATAAAAAGATCGGTTTTTCGAATGAAACACCGAATGGACGTAAATTTTCCATTTGTTCCAATACGTTCACATCTATTTCTGACACTTCTATCGGAACATCAATATGTAGGCGAGGAGTAAGAATATCATCCGTCATAGACCGTTTGCCAATGTCATTTAAACGCTCTCTAAGCAACTCAACATGCTCAATGGATAAAGACATGCCTGCCGCCATTTCATGCCCGCCAAAATGCGGCAACAAGTCTTTTATTTTGGAAAGGCTCTCATACAAGTCAAATCCTGCAATGCTTCTACCTGAACCTTTCGCTATGCCACTCTCCTTATCAATCGATAGGACAATTGAAGGCCGATAATATTTTTCAGTCAATCTCGAAGCGACAATCCCGACAACTCCAGGATTCCAGTTTTCTCCCGCAATGACAATAACGTATGGAAGCATATCTCCATACAGGTCACCCATGGCTTTTTCAGCTTCTTCTGCAATAGAAGCGACGAGCGCTTGTCTTTCTTTGTTCAGCTCGTCCAGCTCTTCTGCAACTGCCATCGCCATCATAGGGTCTTCCGCTTTTAATAGGTGGACCGCTTTGTCTGCACTGCCTAATCTTCCGGGTGCGTTTAACCGTGGTCCGATCATGAACCCAAGTGTCTCTTCCGACACTTTTGACTGTTCCGTGGCACTTACTTTTAGTAACGCTTGCAAACCAAGATGCTTCGTATGTCTCATTCGCCGTATACCTTCTTTGACGATGAAACGATTTTCATCTCTTAATGGCACAAGGTCTGCAACCGTTCCGATTGCGGCAATTTCATAAAGCTCTGCAGGTACTTCACCTAATAATGCACATGCCAATTTAAAAGCAACGCCAACCCCTGCTAATTCCCCAAATGGATAATTTCCATCAGGATGCCTTGGATGTATAATTGCATCCGCCTTAGGAAGCGCTTCGCCGATTTCATGGTGATCCGTAATAATAATATCCATTCCTAAGGACTTGGCAAGTTCTACCTCTTTAATACCGGATATGCCGTTGTCTACCGTAATAATAAGTGAGGTGCCCGTTGCATGGAGTTCCATGAACAGTTCACTGTTTGGTCCATAGCCATGTTCAAATCTGTTCGGTATGGCGTATTCTACATTGGCGCCAAGCCTTTCCAATGCCGTCGTTAAAACTGTGACACTCGTTACTCCGTCTGCATCGTAATCGCCATAAACAGTAATCTTTTCGGCATTTTCAATCGCTTGCTGTATGCGCTTCACCGCAATATCCATACCGTATAGCAAAAATGGATCATGTAAATTTCTTTCGGTCATATGTAAAAAAGCTTCGGCCTCGTCTAAATCGATAATCCCTCGTGAGACTAATATTTTCGCATGGATCGACGGAAGACCAAGCTTATCTATGAAAAGCTGCACAAGTTGCTCATCAGGACGGTTAATTGTCCACATTTTCTTTGATTCTATCAAAATGCTCACATCCTTGTCCTTATTATATCGGAAGGCGTGAGGGACATAAAGCGAAATCTCCCTTACTTCTCTCAGCACTTACGAATACCAAGAAAGAGGAGTCTGCCTTATTCCATAACGTACGGTCAAATCGTTATATACTTACGCATAAACAGAATAAAGAGCTCATAAACCCTTGTAAAACCTCATAATACAATCTGTATACTCATAATCAACAATAAGCATGATTAATGGTTTGGCGTATGTATAACACTGCTACAAAATGGCTTACATTTCCAATAGGATAAATATACTAATAAACAACAATAGCCCAAAATAAAAAGCATCACTCAAACAAATTTTGAAAGATGCTCTAATTGCTTATTCATCATTATCTCTAATTCGTGCCCTAAAATCTTCACCATGCTGCAAAGCTGCAATTTCGTTTTGCTGCGAAGCGATCATTATTTCTTTTGCCGTCATTTCTTTTTTCAACTCATTAATTTGACGTGTCATATGGACGGAACGGAACATCCCGACGATGCCGCTTATAGCAGCTCCTAACAACGCCATAATTAAAATGACTAAGATAAGCGGAATTTGCGCTGTGCCAAATAAATAATTCACTTTCACTGCTTCGACGTTAACGATAGCAAATACGGCAATTACGATTGCAAAAAGAAGTCCTACTAATAAACCCCATTGAAACCGCATCATTCCACTCTCCTTCAAAGAAAAAACAGAGTATACAATATGTATACCCTGTTTCCTATGCGATTTAAACGCATTATACGACTGGTTCGTCTGAACCCCATTGCTTTTTCTCTTTGTTTACTTTCAGGCCGCCTTCTTTTTTCATTTCTTTCTTCTTCAAATCAAACCAGATTTGCGCGGAAATGAAAATTGAAGAATATGTTCCTGCAAGTAAACCGATCAATAACGCAACCGAGAATGGACGAATTGCCTCTGCACCAACTGCAATTAATGCAACAACTACAAAAATTACTGTCAATACCGTATTCACCGATCGTCCTAATGTTTGACGAAGCGATTTATTGACGATATCCGCCAATTGCTTTTCATCGTCAATTTTACCGATACGATGCAAGTTTTCCCGGATTCGGTCAAACGTAACAATGGTGTCATTGATGGAGTAACCGACGATTGTCAATACTGCCGCAATAAACGTAATATCCACTTCAAGCCTCGTTATACTAAAGACCGCAACCATGAAGAATGCATCATGCAGCAACCCGACGATGGCAGACAAGCCCATTCTCCATTCGAAGCGGAATGCTACGTATATAACAATTCCTAAAGCAGCAACCGCAAGTGCTTTAAACGCATTTTTCACCAATTCTTTTCCTACAGTATCCGAAACTGCAGATATATTTGGATCTACACCATAATGTGCAGATAAATCATTTTTAAACTTCGTGATCGTTTCTTGCTTGAATTCCTCTTTGTATCGGACAACCCCAATATTATTTGTATCCCCCGACAACACGATGTCTGAAGATGGATGGCCCAATTCTTCAAGCGTGCCCGAAATTTCTTCTGTCGTCAATGGTTGATCCGACATAATTTCTACGCGTGTACCACTTGAGAAATCAATCCCTAAGTTCAGCTTAAATATGCCTAACATGACAATGCCTGCAACGAGCAAAATAGTTGAAATAACATAGAAAATTTTTCGCGTGCCGACAAAATCAAAACGGTCAAACTTCGTTGTCAGATCTAACGTATCAACATTTTCTTCAGGTGCATGCACTTTCTTTTTCGATATGCCGAATAATCCTGGTTTACCGTCCAACACGCCGCTATGCACTAAGAGGCCAAGCAACAATCTCGATCCCCATACAGCTGTCAAGAAGCTGACTAAAATACTAATGATGAGCATTGTCGCAAATCCTCTTACAGAGCTTGTCCCGAAGATGAACAAAACGACTGCAGCCAATATCGTCGTAATATTGGCATCCAAGATAGCTGTAAATGCTGACTTAGCACCTGCAGCAAATGATGTTTTCACCGATTTGCCAACCCGCAGCTCTTCCCTGATCCGTTCATACGTCAAGATATTCGCATCGACCGCCATACCGACCCCTAACATGAGGGCAGCAATTCCAGGCAACGTCAACACACCATTAATTCTTGTGAAGACAAGTAATATTAAATAAATGTAAAACGATAGTGTGATAACTGCAACAAAACCTGGCACACGATAATACACTAACATGAATAAAAGAATTAAAGAAATACCTACAATACCTGCAAACACCGTTTTATCTAATGCTTGGGCACCGAATTGGGCACCTACTGAGGTCGAATAGATTTCCTCAAGATGTACTGGCAATGCACCAGCATTTAAAATGTCTGCTAAATTCTTCGTTTCTTCAACTGTAAAGTTACCTGAAATCTCTACATTCGAAGAGTTGATTGTTTGTTTAACATAAGGAGCTGAAATGAATTTAGGTTTTTCCTTTTTCATTTCTTCCTTGAATGAATCAACACCTTCTTCAAAGTCCATCCAAATGACCATGACATTTTCCGGTGCTTTACTTGCTACCTTCGCAGTTACTTCACCGAATTTATCCGGATCTTTCATTTCTAACGTAACGACAGGATTTCCAGTTTCACCGAAGTTCGCTTTCGCTTTTCCTTCTTTGAGATCATCGCCATCTAAAAGAAGATTGTCGTCAGCATCCCGGAATGTCAAATTTGCCTGTGTCGATAGCAATTCACGAGCAGTTTCTTGGTCTTCAACCCCCGCCAATTGGACACGAATCCGATTATTCGATTCGACTTGAATACTCGGTTCAGTAATCCCTAACACGTCAACACGTTTACCTAATGCAGAAGCCGTATCCGAAACGACTGATTCTGTAATCTTTTGGCCCTCTTTCAATGGCTGGACTTCATAAAGTACTTCAAAGCCCCCTTGCAAATCCAATCCTAATCTTACATCTTTTAAAATCGGATTTGTCGTAGTTCCGACTAAAGACCCCAAAACGACAAGGATCAATAAAAACGCGACAATCCGGCCTCTTGTTTTCATAAGTAAGTTCCCCCTCTGTACTCGGAGCGGCAAAATCGACTACTATGTACAGTTATTCAAAAAATACAACACTCCAATTATGAAACAGAGTATCCCATCTGTCAAATAGTTGAAGCATTACGATCCCCTACGCTCCTCTGATTTTCTTGGAGATAGCAACAGCTGCAATTCATCGCTGTTCAAATCTGAAAACCAATCTGAATCACGTTGTTCTTCAATCTGTGTGTACGTCATGAATTCGGCGGGTGTCAATTTTAGGATGCTATTCACAACTTCGTGGATGCGCATGGATGCTACATCTTTCTTTCGCCATTTTTTCTTTACGCAAAATGTCCAAATATCTTTTTCGGTCACCGTCGTATAGCCATACAAACGAAGCTCACTCTTTTTGCTTTTGATTGCCGGAAGCGCATGGTTGAAAATTTCCTCGAATTGAATTGCCATCATCCACCAACCCTCTCCTATTCAGTCGTAAATAACCAAATCACCGCATAGATTTAGTTTATACGAAATGATCGGAATTGAGAAGGAGTTGTTTGGGAATGTCCACTTTCATCCGAGGTACCGCCATACTCATGGTAGCAGTATTTCTGTCAAAATTATTAGGGTTCGTTTATCGGATTCAATTTATGCGCGTAGCTGGAGAGGAAGCAGTAGGCATTTATATGACAGCCTATCCCGCTTTCATCTTCTTTTTGTCCTTAGTACAATTAGGTGTTCCCATTGCTGTAGCAAAAGTGATCGCAGAATTAAAAGCAAAAGGCGAATCGACAAAACTTCCTGCCGTCATGAAAACCGCTACTGTCATTACAATTTTGACAGGCATCGTTTTCATACCGGCTTCTATTTTGTTTGTCCCCTATTTATCCGAAACATTATTAGGAAATGCAGCTTCATCGACTGCGCTCTATGTCGGGATCGCCATTATACCAATTGCTGCGATTTGCGGTTTGATCCGTGGATATTTCCAAGGGATTGTAAGAATTGAAGAGACTGCATGGTCACAAATACTTGAACAATCTTTTAGAATTGCCATGATTACTTGGCTATTGCCGAAATTATTAGTTGAAGGCGATAATGCAATGAATGCTGCATACGCGATGGGGATTACCCTTTTGGCCGAGGCAGTTTCCGCAAGCTATCTGCTCTTCAAATATTACCAGCATAAGCGCAAAGAGCCGAAACCAATTAAAAAAGCAGCAAAATATCCGATGGAACCGTTGCTGTCCATTGCGTTACCTTCCTCGGGAAGCAGGCTGTTCGGAACATTCACCTGGTTTTTAGAGCCGATCATTTTCATTCGAGCTCTCTCAATGGCAGGTGTAGGGGCAGTGGCCGCCACTTCTTTGTATGGCGTCATTTCTGGAGTATTGATCCCCCTGTTGTTATTTCCATCGTTCATTCCTTATGCACTTTCTGTCGTTTTAGTGCCTGCAGTGAGTGGTGCGGCGGCTTCCAGCAATAAAAAGAAATTGCAGGAAAGGATTCATCTTGCATTGAGGCTTTCTGCATTGACCGGGGCATTTGCCGCTGCCGTATTTTATATACATGGCCAAGATTTGGCGGAGAAGCTTTTCCATGTAAAAGAAGGTGCTTCTTACATGGCCATGCTCTCTCCGGTTTTCTTCTTTTACTACATTCAAAGTCCGCTCTATTCAATTTTGCAGGCGACAGGAGATGCGAAAGCCGGCATGATGAACTCCGTATATGGTGGCATTGCAAAATTAGGAGTCATGTTTGTACTGGCCTCCCAGCCTGGCTTGCAAGAAACTGGCGCCGTGCTGGCGATTGGATTCGGCGTCTTAGTAACTTCATTCCTCCATATTGCAACCTTGCGCAAAAACAAAGCAGCCGCAGCTGGATTTACAATGTTTGCTTTACCGTATGTTTCATTCATTTTAACGGTAGTCATCCGTCCAATCTTTTTACCTGTCGGAACGTTCGGCTTAATAGGGGAATGTATCGTTACGACAATCTTTTTACTGATCATTTTAATCTTGTTCGGTCAAGTGAAGAAAAATGATTTTGGTATGCTAAAAAGACTATTAAAAGTTTATTGATACTTTTCTTTCAGCTGAAAATGAAGTTTCCCCTGTTCAAATGAGCAATAAAAAACATATTCAGGATGTGATACGCCAACTGATTTCAGCTCAGAAAGAAGCCACTCCTCTGTTTTTCCTATAATTTGTATATGTCTTTTTTGAATGACGCCATCAGAAATAAGTGCCAATACAGGCTGTGTGTCCTCAATTGTAAAGACGGACAAATTGCCGGAGGGCTCCAAAAAAGCATAGGATACTTCCTGTATGGATCCGACTTGCTGCTCTCTCAGCTGCTGAAACAAATCATCCAAGTTATAACGCTGCTTTCTCATAGCTTGTTCTTCAATTTGTCCATTTTTTATGATCATGACGGGATCTCCATCTACGAGGTCCCTAAATTTTTTGCTTTTCAATGAAATATAGGACGTCAACAATTGAATCCCTAATAATATGAACAAGGGCAGCAATGAGTGGCTCAGTTTTTTATCTGGCGAATCAAGTGCAAATGCTACGACTTCCGCCATAATAACGAAGACGACAACATCTATGACGCTCAATTCTCCAACTTCCCGCTTTCCCATCACTCTTAGCACAACTAAAATGAGACAATATAGAAAGACAGTCCGTATCCCAATGATGAACAGATCATTCATGTTGCACCCTCCTTT
This sequence comes from Sporosarcina sp. USHLN248, assembly GCF_037144575.1. Taxonomy (NCBI): domain Bacteria; kingdom Bacillati; phylum Bacillota; class Bacilli; order Caryophanales; family Caryophanaceae; genus Sporosarcina; species Sporosarcina sp. USHLN248. The sequence continues at coordinate 11,936 of NZ_JBBCZC010000029.1, read as the reverse complement.
ATAAGAAGGATTCCTGTTCAACTGTTTTCTATACAATAACTTAAAAAAACGGCTACCCGAAATAATACAGGCGCCGTTCCATTATAATCATATTCAAGAAGCAGATGAATCCAACACTCGTCCAATCGCTTGACGATCGAACTGCAGTGTCGTGCCCTCTGAGACTTTTAAGTAAACAGATGACTCGTCCACCGCGTCAATCGTTCCGTGAATCCCACCGATTGTAATGACTTTATCTCCACGCTGTAGACTATCTTGCATCTGCTTTGTTTGTTTTTGCCTTTTTTGCGCTGGTCTGATCAATAAGAACCACATGATCGCAAACATCGCAATTATTGGCAATAAAGTTCCCAACAAATCTCCTTGCATTTTCTTCCCCCCTCTACTCTCGATTTATTATACAAGATTCAAAAGTTTTTTGCATTTGGTTTGTTGAATCCGTATTGTTCGAAAAACGCTTCCCTGAAATCACCTAAACGGTCTTCGCGAATTGCTTGTCGCACTTGTTCCATTAAGCGCAACAAGAAATACAAGTTATGATAGGACGTCAATCGAATTCCAAAGGTTTCATTGGCACGTATCAAGTGGCGAATATACGCACGGCTATAATTTTTGCATGCATAACAATCGCAGTTCGGATCTAACGGACCGAAGTCTCTTTCATATTTTGCATTTTTAACGACGAGACGTCCTTCGCTTGTCATTAATGTGCCGTTCCTAGCAATTCGGGTAGGCAATACGCAGTCAAACATATCCACACCGCGAATCGCGCCGTCAATTAGAGAATCCGGAGATCCGACGCCCATTAAATAGCGAGGCTTATCTGTCGGCAATAACGGTGTCGTAAATTCCAATACACGATTCATTACATCTTTAGGCTCACCAACAGATAGACCTCCGATTGCATAGCCTGGAAAATCGAGAGAAACGAGGTCTTTCGCGCTTTGCTTGCGCAGCTCTTCGAATTCCCCGCCTTGCACGATACCAAATAGACCTTGATCATTTGGTCTCTCATGAGCAGATAAGCAACGTTCTGCCCATCTTGATGTCCGCTCAACGCTCGATTTCATATATTCGAAAGTAGCCGGGTAAGGCGGACATTCGTCAAACGCCATCATGATGTCCGAACCTAATGCATTTTGAATTTCCATTGCTTTCTCTGGACTTAAAAATAGCTTGCTTCCGTTCAAATGATGGCGGAAATGAACACCTTCTTCTTCTATTTTACGAAATTCGCTCAATGAAAAAACTTGGAATCCGCCAGAATCCGTCAATATAGGACGATCCCAATTCATAAATTTATGGAGACCGCCAGCTTCCTTAATTATATCATGGCCCGGGCGCAGCCATAAGTGATACGTATTGCTCAAAATAATGCCTGCACCCATTTGTTTTAATTCCTCTGGAGACATCGTTTTTACCGTCGCTTGTGTACCAACAGGCATGAAAGCCGGCGTCTCAAAAGAACCGTGAGGCGTATGGACGATGCCAAGCCGCGCACCGGTTTGTTTGCAAGTTTTAATATGCTCATATGTGATTGCTGCCACTCTATTCATTCCTTTCTAATGGGCAAAACTTTCAGTTGCTTCGGTGCGGTCGGATGTACATTGCATCACCAAAACTGAAGAAACGGTATTCATTTTCTACCGCTTCACGATAAGCTGCTAATATATTTTCTCTCGTTGACAACGCAGAAACCAACATAACCAATGTTGACTTAGGCAAATGGAAATTGGTGATCAAACCATCCAAAATGCTGAACTTGTACGAAGGGAAAATGAAGATCGAGGTCCAGCCACTTGTTGCAACAATCTTGCCATCGTTTTCCGAGGCGATCGTTTCCAATGTACGGGCAGATGTCGTACCGACAGCGATGATATTTCCACCTTTCGCTTTTGCTTCATTAATCGCTTGTGCGGCGCTCTCGCTCACTTGGTAGTACTCCGAATGCATCGTATGCTCTTCAATCTTATCGGAGCTTACTGGCCGAAATGTCCCTAATCCGACATGCAGTGTAATAAATTCAATGCCAACGCCTTTATCTTTTAATTGCTGCAATATTTCCTCAGTAAAATGCAAACCTGCTGTAGGTGCAGCTGCAGATCCTCGTTCCTTAGCAAAGACGGTTTGGTAGCGCGACTGGTCATCCAAAGTTTCCGTAATGTATGGAGGCAAAGGCATTTGGCCAAGCTCGTCCAAAATCTCATAAAAGATTCCAGAATAGGTAAATTTGAATTTGCGCCCACCTTGCTCCAAAACTTCGACACATTCAGCTATCAATTTGCCATCCCCAAACGTGACAACAGTACCAACTTTAACACGTTTCGCTGGCTTAACAAGTGTTTCCCATTCATCATTCCCTGTTTCTTTTAGCAATAGTAGTTCAATTGTCGCTTTTGTGTCCTGTTTTTCTCCAATCAAGCGTGCCGGCAACACTTTCGTATCATTTAAAACGAGCATATCGCCCGGCTGTAATTCATCGACAATATCTCGAAAATGCCGGTGTTCAATTGCGCCAGTCGTTTTATCCATAACTAACAAGCGGCTGGCCGTACGGTCCTTTAAAGGTGTTTGTGCAATTAGTCTTTCAGGCAAATCAAAATCAAAATCATTTACATCCATCGTATATGTAAACTCCTCTATCGTAAAATTAACTTTCGTTCAAGGAAAAATGGTACACTCCTTTGCCAAAACTGTCACTACTTCTGCTTCTCATAATTTCTGAAGCAAAAAGTTGGATTTATATTTCTTCAGGCATAGCATACCCAAAATGATCGTAAGCGAGGCGTGTCGCTACCCGCCCGCGAGGTGTCCTTTGAATAAAGCCGATTTGCAGTAAATATGGTTCATAAACATCTTCGATCGTAACCGACTCTTCTCCAATGCTTGCTGAAAGCGTATCGATGCCAACTGGGCCGCCACGGAATCTCTCAATCATACCGACAATTAGTTTATGGTCGATATGATCAAGGCCATGTGCATCGACTTGCAGCATTTCAAGCGCCTCTTTTGCGATTTGGACAGTAATATTGCCATCGCCCCGCACTTGTGCATAATCTCGGACGCGCCGCAACAGACGATTTGCAATTCGCGGAGTTCCACGCGAACGACGGGCGATTTCCTCTGCAGCAATATGATCGATATCGACATCGAATAGACGCGCGCTTCTTGTTACGATATCTTGCAACGGCTTTACATCATAGTATTCCAATCGTAAAGGAACCCCGAATCTGTCTCTTAATGGCGCGGATAAGGAGCCTGCACGTGTCGTTGCACCAATAAGCGTAAAAGGGGGCAAGTCCAAGCGGATCGATTTCGCGGAAGGCCCTTTCCCCACAACGATATCAAGGCAGAAATCTTCCATCGCTGGATAGAGAACTTCCTCAATTGCTCTGTTCAACCTATGAATTTCGTCGATGAAAAGAACGTCGCCTGGCTCTAATGAAGATACGACAGCTGCTAAATCACCAGGCCGCTCAATCGCCGGCCCGCTCGTCATTTTCACATTGACGCCCATTTCATTCGCTATGACAGTCGCCAAAGTCGTTTTCCCTAATCCTGGTGGTCCATAAAGCAATACATGGTCAAGACTTTCGCTACGTCCTTTTGCTGCCTCAATGAAAATGCTCAAATTATCTTTTACGGTTTCTTGACCGATATATTGACTTAAGGTTTGTGGCCGTAGCGACAATTCAAATCCTTCATCATAATTCGATTGTTCACTAGAAATAACCCGTTCCATAGTCGCTTTCCTCCTTTCCCAATCATATGACCTTATTCTACCCTTATTGCTGTTTCAATAATAAACGCAAGGCAAGCTTCATATAGCCTTCCGTATCAAGATCCTCTTTTTGCAATTGCGTCTTCACTTTTGTCAGTTCGCGCTGTGAATACCCCAATGCTTGCAAAGCTAAAATGGCCTCTTCCAAAGAATCATTCTCCGCCATTGACAGCAAAGTCACTTCTTCATCAGGCATTTCGATCTCTGTAAATAAATCGTGCAATTTCCCTTTCAAATCTAAGATAATTTGTCTAGCAGTCTTTTTGCCGACGCCAGGAAACTTTACTAAGTACGCTTCGTCCTCGCGTTCAATTGCTCCGACAACTTGTGAAGGAATGCCGCTCGCCAAAATCGCAAGCGCACCCTTTGGGCCAATACCTGAAACGGTAATGAGCTTCTTGAACAATTCCCTCTGTTCAATCGATTTAAATCCTAAAAGCAATTGTGCATCTTCCCTGACGTGCAAATATGTATACACTGTTTGCGGATCTTCAGTCATATGGAATGCGTATGGATTCGGCGTCATAATTTGCCAGCCAATTCCTCCGTTTTCCAAAGTGATATATTCTGGTGTTACCCTTGTAATCTGTCCTTTTATATAATCATACAAATATTTCTCCCCCTAAACTTTCCACCTCATTATAGCATACGAACGCGCTTTCTATCTATTCGTGAAATGAAGTGGCTCTCCATTCACCTTCAAACTTTTACTTGCTGTAAGGATTTATCCAGTGCTTGTATCTCTATGATCCATAAATGGCGTTCTTTGTCACTTCATTGCGGAGATACCGAAAGGATAAAGGTTTTATTCCATGAAAAACCATCGCACAGAAAATGCGATGGTTGTTTTGTACTGGTCACCCTTTTCGGGTGATTTTCTTCTATTTTACAAAACTACGAATGAGCTTATCCTTCTGATGTGCTCGCATTATGATACACATTTTGTACATCATCGTCATCTTCAAGCGCCTCAATCATCTTCTCAAATTGTTCGCTCTGCTCTTCGTTTAGTTCTGTATACATTGTCGGAACCATTTCAACCTCTGCAGCTATAAAAGACATGCCTTCATTCTCTAACGCTTCTTTGACTACCATGAAATCCGAAGGGGCCGTCAAGATTTCAAATCCGTCTTCAGTAGCCTCGATATCTTCCGCTCCTGCTTCCAGTGCCGACAACATAATAGCGTCCTCATCCATTCCTTCTGTCCGTTCGATGAACAGACGCCCTTTCCTGTTGAACATATAACTGACTGAACCGCTTTCGCCCAGACTGCCTCCATTTTTATTGAATGCTACACGTATATTCGGGGCGGTGCGATTGCGATTTTCCGTGAGGCAATATACTAATACCGCTACGCCATTTGGACCGTACCCTTCATAAATAACTTCTTCATAGTTTTCATCAGCACCTGCACCAGTTGCTTTATCAATTGCACGTTTAATGACATCATTCGGCACATTGAACCCTTTGGATTTTTCGATTGCGAGCCGAAGTGCAGGGTTCATGTCAGGATCGCCGCCTGATTTTGCAGCGACAAAAATCTCTCTTGACATCTTTTGAAACACTTTTCCTCGCTTCGCATCTTGTGCACCTTTACGATTCTGTATATTTTTCCATTTTGAATGGCCTGCCATTTGTTTCACACTCCTAATTCATGCTCCGTTCAATATCATACCATAACTTGGGCCATGAAGAGAGTGCTTCAACTGTAAAGGGAGCAAGCCGATCTGCAAGTTTTTCTTGGTTTTGACTTGGCAATGACAACAAATGCAGCCATTCCCTCAAAATTTCATTCGGGTAGAGCAACATCGTCTTTGCAGCGTCATCCATTTGCTGCAATATCGGCTGCTCAGCGAAAAGAAACGATACATGATAGCCAATATGAGGCAATACTCGATGCGTCCATAGCGCTAGTTCCAAATGTGCTGGTCCAATACATGACAAGTCAAAATCGATAAATCGGATAAGGCCATTTTGATCTCGTAAAATATTATGATGGACGACATCTCCATGCAATAAAGTCTGTTCTGCACAATCCCACTTCTTTTTCTTTAATGCGCTGAACGCTTCTTTGCCGAATAAAATAACATCGTCCACAAAAGTTTTTTCTATAAACTTTTCAATCGCGCGACGATTTTCAATAAATCTTTCTAAACGTTCTTCCCACTTATTCATTAATGGATAATAGTATAAATAAGGCGATGCTTCCCAATCTATCTGTTGTTTTGTATTGTGCAATGCTTGCAATGCCAATAATGAATCTGTTCGATCAATTCTCTTTTTAAAATTGACAGCTTTCGTCCCGGTAATCCACGGCTGCATAATGAGCAACGGATCACCGGTCGAAAGCATAGGAACGATATGCGGAAATTGCATATACTGGAGTTCCTGGTGGATGTGTCGCACTTTCCTTGCGGTCGCTTGAGAGCTATACCGCTTCAGTGAATAAGCCGCTCCGCCTTCGTCCAATTTCCAGACATTCTCTTTCACTTTCCTTATATTTTTATCTAACGTCATTCACTGCTCAACAGCCGCAGTCATTTTGAAAATCGGACGGGAATGGTTGCATATGCATTGGTGCCATATGCATTGGAGTTGCATGAAACGGCATCACATGCCCACCGCCATGGAACATCGGAAAACATGGAATTGGCGGGCAATAATTGTGCATAGGCATCATCATTGGCTGTTGGCAACCACAATCAAAATGGGAATGCGGGGCCATTCCGAAAGGACCTTGAAAAGCCGGCGCAACCATTTGAGGTATATATCCATGCTCAGGAGGACAATGAACCATATCTTCAAAATCCATATGATCATGCTCAAACCCTCGATGTGATGTAGATTCTGCCAATTCCCAGCCTTGTGTATATGGATACTGCGGTGGAGCTCCATGCCCCATTCCCGGATGGATCGGCATTTCCTCCGCTTCCTCTTGCACTGGCAATGACGGTCTAAATGGCATCATCGGTTCTTGATTCAGCTCCGGTCTAGGCATAGGCATTGGTAGAGGAGCCGGGGCTTGTGCTTGAGGCATTTGCTGCGGCCACATATGATGATGATGCGGCATCGGCAAGCAGTCAGCATCGTAAATCGGCATCCAATTGCAAGGTATCGTAAAAATCGGCTGAATAATTTGCGGTACCGGCATCGGCATTGGCATTGGTATAGGCTGTGGTTGCGGCTGTGGCTGCGCTACAGGTGGCCTATGAGTCTCCGGCTTGACTGGCGGTACTTGCGGTTCAGCTGGCGGCCTCGGTTTTACATGCTCTTCCTTTGGCGGCACCGGAATTGGCGCTGGCGGCCTTGGCATTGGCTGAGGTTTCGGTGCCGGCATAGGCGCCTTATGTTGCGGTGGTGTTGGCTTAGGTGCCTTATGCTGAGGTGGAGCAGGCGTCGGCGCTTTATGCTGCGGTGGTGCCGGTGTAGGCATCTTATGCTGCGGTGGTGTCGGAACTTTATGCTGCGGTGGCTGTGCAGGTGCTTTATGTTGCGGCGGATTCGTGTGGCCAGGTTTTTTCGCCGGTTCATTTACCGGTGGCTTTTGGCCTGCTTTCTGAGCCGGCAAGAAAATCTTCATGCCCGGAACAATATAGTCCGGATTCGCCAAATGAGCGTTCACTCTTTTTAACTCTTCAAAAGGGATTCCGTACTGTCTGGCAATTTTCCATAACGTATCCCCTTTAACAACAACATGAACATCCACTAAAAATATCCCCCTTCCATCAATTCATCGTATGAACGAACGCCCGTCTATGTGACGCATTTTTATCAATTATGCATTCGCATGATTGTGCACAGGTTTTAGCAATCTACCCTATCCTTCAAGTAAAATTTTGTTCAGCAAATAACTTAGTAGGGAGAGTGAATTGCCGCCTGCACTTTACAAAAATGTTTCTTCAGAACCATATGATATTGGGCATCCTGTTCTACTATATATATTGATAGGAAGGTTTATTTATGATAGAAAATAGTACAGTTACAATCATTACATAAAATAAAAAAAGGGCTTTATGCCCTTTCAGACTGTAGACAAAGTATTTTTTCACTTTGTCTACAGTCTTTTAGAGGTTTTTAGTTATGGGATAAGTATTTGCCCAGCTTGGCTTGAAAACGCTTGCCACGTGGGAGGCAGTATAGGTGCGCGATGTCCGCAGTGCCTTAATTTCCGCAAAGAGCGAGTAAATACGGCAGATTGAACTCTTCGTAGTTCGAGTGACTGCATGACCTGCATCGTGCAGGCCCGCGCGAAGTCGAGCGAAGACCCGAATAGAACTTAGGTTCATGAGTGGACGAGCGAAGAAAAAGCAGCCTATGCAAAATCATAAAGGTGCCTTAATTTCTGCAAAGAACGCAGATATTAAGGCAAATCGAACCCTTCGTTGTTCGATTCGCAGTATGCGAGCGTTTGTCAACAAGCTGAAAGAGCTTTACGCCCTTTCACTTATTTCTTGATCGTATGTAAAGTAAGAGCCGAAAGAACGGATGCTGCAATTTAAAGCTGCCAATTCTTCCTTTGCACCAATCATCATTGGATGGTTTTCATCCTCTAACACATCGATGATGAAAAAATAATTTCCTAACCCCGTTTTCAACGGTCTAGACTCAATTTTACTCAAATTCAACTTCCGCCACGCAAAGACAGATAGTATTTGATGCAAAACTCCCGATCGATCCTCTTCCGGCAGTTTGACCATCAAAGTGGTTTTCGGTTTGTCAGAATGACCTTTTCTATCTAGGGAACCTTTGCGCAACGACAAAACAACAAATCTCGTATGATTGAAATGAAAATCATGAATATTTTCTTCCGCTATATGTAATCCATATTGTTCTGCTGCAAGCCGATTTCCAATCGCCGCAATGCATTGTTCCGGATGCTCTGATACATATTTAGCGGCAGCGGCTGTGGAAGTTGTTTGAAACAAAGGCACCTTGCGGTAATGGTACTGCAAAAACTTATGGCATTGAGCCAATGCATGAGGATGTGATTGGACCGATTCGATTTGTGCAACCGCATTTTTCTGCTCTTTATGCACCATTAAATGTTGCTCAATCGGAATGGACATTTCTGCGTTGATAAACAATTCGCTCCCATGGAACAAATAATCAATTGTTAATGGAACAGAACCTTCTAAAGCATTTTCCAAAGGTACAATGGCATAAGCGACATGACCTTTTGCAACTGCTTCGATGCAGTCAGGGATTGTTGGAAATGGCCTCAAGCCCGTTCTGCCAAACATATAAGTTGCTGCAATATGTGTAAAAGAAGCTTCGGGACCTAAATAAGCAACTGTAGGTGTATAATCTTTTTCTGTCATGAATATCCCCCTATAACGTTAAAGTGCGCCGGAACTTATTAAATGGACGGATTCAATGAAAGTAGGCGCTTTCAGCCTTTGCATGAATTCCTCCATTTTGATTGGCATTTCTGTAACATCAAGCGACAGCGTAATATTTGCGCGTCCTTGTACTGGTATCGTCTGATGAATTGTTAGTACATTGCATTTCGCCTCTGAAATGATGCGCATAATAGCTGCCAATGAACCTTTCCGATCTTCCAATTGTATGAAAATCGTCAATACCCGTTCGCGTGCAATCGATTCAAATGGAAAAACGGTGTCTTTATATTTATAATAGGCGCTACGGGAGAGTCCGACCCGCTTTGTTGCTTCTTGAATCGTCCTCTCTTCTCCGCTTGCAAGCAGCCGCTTCGCTTCTAACATTTTTAACATAGATTCAGTCAGCACATCTTCTCTGACAAGATAGAACTGCCCTTCTCCAAGTGGCTTCATTGAATTCCCCCTGTGCCCATCATTGTACATAGCGGATCGCCGCGATTATTCGATGAATTCAAATTCGAAATTCAGAATGCGGACGGTATCGCCATCTTGCGCTCCCCGTTCACGCAGCGCCTGATCTACACCCATTCCTCTCATTTGGCGTGCAAATTTGCGTACGGATTGATCGAAATTGAAGTCGGTCATTTTGAACAAACGCTCAATTGTATAGCCAGATAATACGTAGGCTCCGTCATCATCCCTCGTTATTTCAAAATCTGGTGTCTCACTTTCATATTTATACAATACGGAACGATCTTCTTCATCCGTAATCTCCTCCATCGGGAACTCAGGCGTCGTTTCAAGCAAATCCGCAACAGCAAATAACATTTGGTCCAAGCCAACGCGTGTAATCGCTGAAATCGGATAAATTTGCGCATTTGGATCATTTAATTTTTCCTTAAACGCCTTAAAGTTTTCATCTGCATCCGGCATATCCATCTTGTTGGCAACGATCACTTGCGGACGTTCCATTAACCGTAAATTATATTTTTCCAGCTCCGCATTGATTGTTTGATAATCTTCGTATGGATCACGGCCTTCAAGACCTGACATATCAATGACATGAATAATGACACGTGTTCTTTCGATATGGCGTAAAAACTGATGGCCTAATCCGACTCCTTCATGTGCTCCTTCAATTAAACCCGGCAAGTCCGCCAATACAAATGTTCTGCCTTCATCGAGTTCAACCATACCAAGGTTCGGCACCAATGTTGTGAAATGGTAATCAGCAATTTTAGGCTTTGCTGCAGAAACGACAGAGAGCAAAGTAGATTTACCAACACTCGGGAATCCGACTAGCCCCGCATCCGCAAGTACTTTCAATTCAAGCCCGACTTCTCTCTCAACACCTGGCTCTCCTTTTTCAGAAAGCTCTGGTGCAGAGTTTTGCGGAGTAGCAAATCGGCTGTTGCCTCGACCGCCTCGACCGCCTTTGGCAATGACAGCAGTCTGTCCGTGTTCAACTAAATCCGCAATAATATGTCCTGACTCCAAATCTTTGACGACTGTACCAGGCGGAACTTTTACAACAAGATCTTCTCCGCCCTTTCCGTGTTTATTTTTGCTTCCTCCATGTTCTCCACGAGGAGCTTTGAAATGGCGTTGGTATCTAAAGTCCATCAACGTCCTAAGCCCTTCATCGACGATGAATACAACATCGCCTCCTTTTCCGCCATCCCCTCCGGCCGGGCCGCCATATGCTACGTACTTTTCACGGCGGAAAGCGACCATGCCATCTCCACCGTCACCGCCTTTGACATAAATTTTTACGTGATCTACAAACATTAATTTTCCTCCTATCGTCCACTTACCATGAACGTCCATTGCTCGCTATCTATTGACTCGTGAATGGCGAAATTTCCTTCAATTTTTTCTGTAGGCCGTTTATCAATGATCGGACCTTTCAAATTTAAACGAATTTCCCATTCGCTTTCCGTAGCATTCACTTGGATCTCCATCATATACTCATGAAATGGGTCAACTGCCCTTGTGATATCACTGACCGCCTGTTCAAGCATTTGCGCCACTTTTTCATCATCTGCCAGACGTTTCCCGACAATAATGTCACAATGAAGCGTCTTTGAAAAAACAGTATGCACCCAATCGAATGTGCTAATCCACAATTCAGTCGCAGGCATTCGAAGCTTCTCCAATTTCGAAACTTGCTGCATCTTATCAGTTGCAGATAGCAAAGCATTTTTCGCTTCTGGCCATTTTCCAAGATCGATATTAAGCAAGATCAATTGCAGTTCATTCAAAAAGTCATGCCTTGAAAATTTCAACGCTTTTGCTATTGTCATTTTTTCGGTTTCCATTTTTTCACCGCCAACCGTTTCATACTAACAGTATAGCATCTTGCATATCATTTTCATCAAAAATGTTGTGATTTCAAGGCCACTATTCAAGAGAGTGAAGCTTCCATTCAGGCGTTCCGAATAACTAATGCCATCTCCGTTCGTTTTTCTTTAATATTCCCTTACAATCGATACCAGCAAATAAAGGTTCTAAATCAAATGTTGGGGTGATGTGATTTGCACGTCACCCTTTTACTTAGATACCGCTGAGTAATGTTGATTTGCGCTACAGGGCGGACGCTTTCCGCCGGCATGGCTTCAGCCAATCGAACAGCGTAGTGTTCGATTGGCCGTATTTCTGCGGTTTTTGCGGAAATTAAGGCAGCCTAATTTTCTGCTCCTAACGCTTCGCTCCAATCAACGAATCTCTTTTATACCGATTTTTGTATTCAAATAATTCTTATCCTAAATGAACCCCAATTTCTTTATATCTAATGTTTAATAATATCTTTGCTTTA
>NZ_JBBCZC010000028.1:0-49198 GCF_037144575.1 Sporosarcina sp. USHLN248 | reverse complement strand
TACGAAAATTCACGGCCAACAGGAAAGGGGGACTTTAAAAAATGAAAAAAAGTGAAATTGAGCGAGCTCAATTTCACTTTTTTCTTATTTAAAGCTAGTTATGTCCCAGCCTCTTTTTCAAACATTTTCTTACTTCCTTTGACTCAAATTCAGATCTCTATGGTTTAAATTTTTCCTTTCGTGGAAAAATGAAAATAGAGAATATAGAGAGGTCGTGAATCTGTTGAAGAAATTCAGCCTGTTAGGAACTTTCCTATTGGCATCCATCCTAATGCTATCTGCATGCGGAAAATCTGACCAAAAGAATAACAACAACACTCAAGAAAATGATCAAAGTACGGATAGTGTTACAAATGTTTCCGATGAATCTGGCGGCACCATTAACCAAGGCGACGGGTATGGATTCGATAAGTTCGACTTGGAAATCGAAGTGGACGGCAAAGATGCGATTGACGTGGAATACGACGTAGATAAGGATGTAGATGCTTCGTATCAAGATCAATTGACGAATATCCATTTAAAAGACACGGAAGCGATCGATAAGTTAGATGAGTTTTTCATGAAGCTTAAATTGACGAAAGATACTTCCGGTGAAGATGCCCGAGATGCCATTTTGGAATGGTTCGGCTTGGATAACTACTCCAAATTTGAATTGGAAGTTGATTTTGATGATGGCAATGAATTGAATTTCCAAGAGACGAAATAACAAGAAGAGACATTCTGGGTTTTCCAGATCGTCTCTTCTTCTTCTTCTGCTTTCAACGATTGCTCACACTTTCGATTCCAAAAGCATGTTGTAATAAACTCCTTGCCGCTCAATCAATTCTTCCTGGCTGCCTGATTCAATGAGCTCTCCTTGCCCCATTACATATACTGTATCAGCCTTCCGTACAGTGTTCAGCCTATGGGCAATGACAAAACTCGTCCTTCCTTCCATAAGCCTATCGAGCGCTTCCTGAATCTCCAGCTCCGTCACCGTATCAATGCTGCTCGTCGCTTCATCCAACAATAGCAATACTGGATCGGCAACTAACGCCCTCGCAATTGACAGAAGCTGTTTCTGACCTTGTGAAATCTCTCCGCCATCGGCTGTCAGCACAGTGTCATATCCATTTTCCAATCGAGAAACGAAATTATGCGCATTTGCCTTTTTCGCAGCTTCTATTACTTCTTCATCCGTTGCATCCAAACGGCCATAACGAATATTTTCCATAACGGTCGCTTCAAAAAGGAATGGATCTTGCAAAACAAATGCCATTTGGTTGCGCAATGTCTTCCGAGGGAGCTCGCGAATTGAAATGCCATCGATGTAAATATCGCCTTTATCTACTTCATAGAAACGCGCCAACAATTGCATGATCGTCGTTTTCCCTGCTCCGGTTGCACCGACGAAGGCGGCTGTCTCGCCAGGCTTCACGTGGAATGAAACATTTTTGATCGTATAACCATCTGTATCGACAGAATATCCGAAAGAGACATCCTTGAACTTTACATCTCCCGTTAAAATTGTATCCTCGTGCTCTGTCGCATCATCTTCTTCAATTGGTTCATCCATAATTTTAAACACCCGCTCCGCGCCAGCAATCGCTGAAAGCACTGTATTGAACTGGTTGGAAAGATCATTCAGTGGCCTTGTGAATTGACGTGCATATTCTGAAAATATGACGATCGTTCCGATTGTAACGATGCCGTTCCCTTTTAAAGCTAACAGTCCCCCAACGCCCGCCACAATCGCAAAGCTTGCGTTGTTTAGCATGTTCATCACTTTTGGAATGAAACCTGCATACGTCAATGCCCAAAAACCTGTCCTGCGAAGATAGCTACTTTTTTCGGCAAATTCGTCCATCATTCGCTCTTCCTGCGAAAATGCTTTGACGATCCGCTGACCAGAAATCGTTTCTTCAATCATTCCGTTCAATTCACCAACCGCTCGTTGCTGTTCCTTATAAAGCAATCCTGTACGGCGTGTAATCCAGCGAACCGCGATAAACATGACGGGCACGATAACCATCGTCAGCAATGTCAAAATCGGGCTTAAATATAACATGACCGCCAACGTGCCGACTAACGTCAAGATACTTGAAAACACTTGCACGAAAGAAGAGTTTAATGTTTGGCTGACGTTTTCAATATCATTCGTCACCCGGCTCATCAATTCCCCATGCTGTCTTCGATCAAAAAATGACACCGGCAGCTTTTGCAAATGAGAAAACAAGTCTGTCCGCAGCCGTAATACTGTTTTTTGTGCAATACCTACCATCCAAAAACTTTGGAAATAAAGTGCGAATGAAAGACCAACATAGATAGCAATTAGCAATCCAATTTTTCCTGCCAAGCCATCGAACTGCATTGGAATAATATGTAGGTCAATGATTTTACCAATTAAGAAAGGTCCTAACAACGACAGGACGGAACTGACAAACACTAATGACAGAACCGTAATGAGCAGGGCTCGCTGTTCATCGACTAATTTCCAAATTCTCCAAAGCACCGATTTCCAATCGCTTGCCCGCTCTACTTTTTTGCGGGACGGACCTTTAATATCCTCTTTCCTTATGATCGGTTCGTATCCGAATGGTTTACGAATGGTTCGCAACATCGATCACCGCCTCCTCTTCTGATTGAGATTGTGCGATTTTACGGTAGAGCGCGGATTGCTCCATCAAATCGGCATGCGTACCGTAACCGACTACTTTCCCTTCATCCAACAGAAGGATATGATCTGCGCCTTTGGCAGTTTGGATTTTCTGGGTAACGACTAACATCGTTGCACGCTCCCCTTCCAAAGCATCCCACAATGCCGTTTCTGTTTTAACGTCCAGTGCGCTCGTACTGTCATCTAAAATAAGTATGGACGGCTTCCGGACAAGTGCTCTTGCAATGGAAAGACGCTGCTTTTGCCCGCCCGATAAGTTGACACCTTTTTGCCCTACGCGCGTTTCATACTTTTTAGGAAATAAATCAATCGACTCATGGATTTGCGCCTTTTTTGCTGCCTCTTCCAATTCGTCGACCGGAGCGTCTGTATCTCCCCAGGATAAATTCTCCATTATTGAACCTGTAAATAAAATCGATTGCTGCGGGACAAGACCAATGGCATCCCGAAGCTCCTTTAGTGGCCAGTCGCGAACTTCTTTGCCGCTAACATAGATCTCCCCGTCAGTCGGGTCAAAAATACGAGGTATTAAATTAAGCAAAGTCGACTTACCCGCTCCTGTCGATCCCATAATCGCCAATTTTTCTCCCGGTGACACATGGAAGGAAACTCGATCCAAAATAGGTTCTGCTTTACCCGGATAATAGAAGGACACGTCTTCAAAACGCAAATCCCCTTCCAAGTCGATCATTCCAGAGCTTTCCCCTTGATGGTCTTCTAAATCGTCATTCGCCAACAACACTTCTTCCATCCGCTCAGCTGAAGCTTTTGCACGGGATAGCGAAACGATAATGAAGGCGAACATTGAGAACGCTCCTGTCATTCGCAGTGCATAGTTAACAATCGCGACAAGTTCACCGACTTGGGCATCTCCGCTCTGGATTTCCCCCGCCCCAAACCAAAGCACGGCCATTAAGCTCGCATTCATAATGAACAGCAGCACTGGCAAAATAAGCTCCATCATCCGCATTGCAGTCACTGTATTTTTACGCAATAAATCCGCTACTTTCGAAAAACGGGTTGCTTCGTAAGCGCCGCGTAAATAGGCTTTAATAAGCCTAACAGCTTGTAAATTCTCTTGAATGACCCGATTGACCCGGTCCAGACGTTTCTGCACTTGGGCAAACAAACCGACTCCTTTACGTGCCATGACGATTAAAAAAATGAGCAGAACCGGTGCGCCAATCAATAAATAAAGCGCCAATTTCACATTGACGACAAATGCCATGACGAGGCTTCCTACGACTAACAATGGAGCTCGCAGCATAATGCGTAGCCCCATGAACAAGACGTTTTGCACCATCGTAATATCACTCGTCAATCTTGTAATTAAACCTGAAGTTGGAAACCTGAGAAATGTTGCCATCGTAAAAGACTGAACTTGGCGAAACAACGCCTGCCTCAAGTCAAATGCAAAGCTTTGTGAAGCATGAGCCGCAAAAAAGGAGTTGACTCCGCCTGCGAAGAAAGCGATAAATGATAAAGCCATCATGACACTTCCCCATGTCCAAATGACCTTTACATTTTCAGCTAAAATCCCATCATCAATTATTTTAGCAATCAGCAACGGCTGAATTAGTTCAACAGATAGCTCCATCAACATTAATAGTAGCGCGATTACAATTAGCCATTTGTAGGGCTTGGCGTAAGAAAATACGGTCTTCATGTTACAACCCCCAAAAATCTTTCGGTTTACGAATTATATTTGTCATCATTATGCCACAGTTTAGACAATCTGTATAGCGAATGAAAGAATTTTTATTCACTTACAACTGTTCCGATAATAAAAACAGAATTGCAAAAGGAAGAACACCATTATGCATCCTCCCTCAGACTGTAGACAAAGTATTATTTCACTTTGTCAATAATCTTTTGAAGGTTTTTGGTTTGGCTTGAAAACGCTTGCCACATGGAAGGCAGTCTAAGTGAGCGACTTCCGCAGCACTTTAATTTCCGCAAGTAACGCAGAAAAGCTGCAAATCGAACTCTTCATTGTTCAATTCGCAGTATGTGAACGTTTGTCAAGAAGCCGAGAAGGAAGCTGTTATGCATCCTCCTTCACTTTACTCCCTGCCACTGATAAACCTGTAACTCCAACGAGCATAATGAGAGCACCTATCATCTGGTATGCACCTAATACTTGACCGAACCATAAAACAGAAATCACCATTGCTGTTAACGGCTCGAAGCTCGATAGTATGCTCGTTTCAACTGGAGAAATATATTTCATACTGCCAAGGAACAATAAAAAGGCGGCTGTCCCAACTACAATAATAAGTAAAAGAACGGCTGAAATTTTACTATCCGTTAATACATTGAGCTCTTTTGGGAAATTCATCACATTGAAAATGAATAGCACTATACCTCCAACTAACATTCCCCACCCAACGACGATCAATACGCCCCATTCATCCATAAGTCGCACAGGGTAAAGTGTATAAAAAGCAAAAGCAAATCCGACTGCAACGCCCCACAAAAGTGCCTCACTGGAAAGTGCGATGCCCGAAAACGTCCCATTGGTCAATAAAAGAAAAAGACCTGTTAGCGTAACAGCCATCCCGATGATTTGCGCAATCGGCGGCTTCGATTTTTGACGCAATGAAACGAAAAGGATAATATATATTGGTGCTAAAAACTGAAATAACGTTGCAATGACAGCATTGCTTGACTCAATTGAACCTACAAAAGTGAGTTGCACACCTAACATGCCAAAAATACCAAAGATCATCAGTTGTCTTAACCATACTTTATGGCGCAATGGCTGCAAGATAGCAATTCCTTTGATTTTTAAGGCAAATAGAATTCCTGCCCCTGCTAAAATGAGACGAATAATTAACATAAAGGAGATGGACATATGGCTTGCTGCCAATAGCCATTCAATCATCGGGCCAGTTGCTCCCCAGAGCATAGCGCCAAAAATAATCATCATAATGCCTTTTACTCTTTTCATTAAAAACACCTGCCAATTTCACGATTTGTTTACAAATTACATAGGTATATAGTAATTTTCCATAGATAGGATGTTTAATTGGCAAACTTCCTATATAATAAATACCATAACATCCGAAAGGGGACAGATAGATGAATTCGGCAAATGAAAAAACCCCGACAGAATTGCCGCATATCATGAAAGGTCTCGAACAATTTTATATGGTAACCCGTACGGATGGTGAAGGCTTGATAACCTATTCTAATAACAACTTCTTAGCAACAAGCAAATGGACACCAAAACGTATAATGGGAAAGTCTTTTTGGCAGATGTTTCCCGATAATGAGGATAACCAATTGGAAGCGCACACGATTTGGAATCGAGTTCTAAACGGCAAAACATGGTTTGGATCCATCGAAAAAATGACACGCCATGGCGATCCATATTTCGTTAAAATGCTTGCTATTCCAATAATGAATTCCAATAAAAAATTAGAATCTGCCACCTTCATCGAATTGGATATAACCGATGATGTGAAGTTGAAGGAACAGCTTCAGCAAATTGCGTTCCTCGACTTTGAGACGGGACTTATGAGCCGCCATAAATTAGAGACGATGGTAAACGAATTTATTCGGGACGATCGACATTTTTCTTTTGTTTATATTACAATCGATCATTATTATACACTCAAAGATTTGCAATCATATGATTCTGAGTCGATTTTAATACAAGAGTTCACGAATCGGTTAAAAAGATTTTTCCAAGATGAGCCGATTGCGCGGGTCGGCGTAAGCCAATTCGTCGTATTGACGTCTTTCGGCGACTGGTTTGTACAAGGCTTTCTATCTTTCTTGAAAGAGCAGCCGATCTATATTGACAATAAAGCACTTCCGCTAACAGTGAGCGGTGGCATAGTCCGTTATCCAGAGGACCAGCAAACATTTACACATCTAATTAAAGCGGCTTTAACCGCAACGAAAAACATTACAGACCAAGGCGGCGGCAAAATCGCATGCCTTTCGACGGAATCCCATGTCATATTGAATCGCCGTTCGAAAATAGATAAAAAAATGCTCACTGCTTTGGACCATCGTAATTTACAAGTCGTCTACCAGCCGCAAATGGATATCGCTACAGGTGAGACGACTGTTTATGAGGCACTAGTTAGATGGCAAGATGAAGAATTAGGCTATATTATGCCAGATGAATTAATACCGATTGCCGAAGAAAACGGACATATTCATGCAATTGGCGCATTCGTCATTGAAGAAGCGGCAAAAATGGCGGTCACTCTATCGAACAAGAAGCATGATGCCATTATTTCCGTCAATACATCCGTAAGAGAATTCAATAATTCTCAAATGCATGAAAAATTAACGAATATATTAGAGAAAACAAAGTGCCCTTCCAATAAAATCCAACTGGAAATCACTGAAAAGTTTGCTTTGCAGGCAGAGCAAGAACATTCAATTGTTTTGCAGATGAAAAAGCTGCAAGAAGACGGCATCCAATTCACATTAGATGATTTCGGAACCGGCTACGCATCGTTCCGTTATATGCAAAGCTTGCCGATTTCTAAAGTGAAAATCGACAAAGTCTTTATCCAGTCTTTATTAACAATGCCTAAAAACAAGAAGCTGGTCGAAGGAATGATTCTTTTCAGCAAAACAATGGGCTTTTACGTTGTTGCTGAAGGCGTCGAATCCGAAGAACAGTTTGAACTGTTGAAGGAAATGGGCGTAGATGCGGTGCAAGGCTATTATATCGGGGCTCCTGTCACTGCGGAGGAGATCTTTCAAAACTTATAGGCTAAAGCTAAATGAATTCCACATGATATAAAAAATGGCGAAGGAATGAGATTCATTCCTTCGCCTTTCTTCATGTAACCGAACGCCAATTATTTGAATTTACATTTCAATAAGTATACAATATCAAATTTTCCTAACTCATCCATACGATTTTCCATATCGCCGTAAAAACCGGTAGATAGAGAGCTGACACTCTCCTGTTCGTTTCTTGCATAACCGATATAACCTAATACGATATCTTCCTCGATCGAAATGGCATCTGATGAATTGCTTCCCCAAATGGCGCTCATTTCCTCTTTATTGATCATTTCCGGATTCCATCCAGTACCTATGTTGCCATCGCTGCTTATACTGACAGTAAAAGTGGCTGGATCGCTTTCTTGAGACATTCTTGATGTCGTAAAAATCATTGTTCCGCTATTTTTGATTTCCATGGATAGATGATTGACCTCGCCAATGAATTTACCTGCCTCGTACTTATCTACCCACACTTCCGCTTCTTTATAATGATCATCGGTTGTAAAATCAAATACAAAAGATTGTTCTGCTGTACTTGTAAGTATAGCTTTTTCCCTTTCAGACAACTTCGCTTCGGAAATGGAGTTCATCTGCAAATTTCTCCCACAGCCCACCAACGAAAAAGAAAGTAGCAAAATCATAAAAAAAAATACTTTTTTCAATTTGGTTCCCCCAATACCAGTTTTGTCATCTTAAAACGTACGGCTGTGATTTCAAGATTTGCTTTTTCTCATGCGCGTCCGGAACATCAGTTGAATGAAAACTTCCGCGAATACTAATCCCATCGCAATGGCACCTGATACCATGAAAGCCCGTGAAGCGAATGAAATAGCAGTGAGATAATCGTTTTCCACAATATGGCGCATTGCATTATACGCCATCCCCCCTGGAACGAGCGGAATTATACCTGCCACACTAAAGACGATCATCGGTGTTTTAAATCGTCTTGCGTATATATGTGCAACGAGCGCGACTACGAACGCACCTAAGAACGAAGATCGAACAGGATCTTCTGTCATCGTATTGAAAAGACTATAGACGAGCCAACCAGCCATTCCAACTAAGCCGCTATAGAGCAGCATCTTCCTTGGAGCATTGAATATGATGCCGAAGCCCGTCGCCGCAAGAAAGCTTAGAACCGCTTGAATAATCCATTGCACAACTACCACCTACTTTCAGAAAGACAGCACTAAAGCGACGCCCGCCCCGATCGCGAAAGCCGTTAAAAATGCCTCCGCCCCTTTCGATAAACCAGACATGAAATGCCCCGCCATCAAGTCCCGGACAGCATTCGTAATTAGCAGTCCAGGAACTAACGGCATCACACCACCGATTATGATTTTATCCAGCTCTGAACCTAACTGGAACTGCACCGCTAGATAACCGATCAATGCGACAAATAGTGATGCAATAAATTCTGCAAAAAATTTCACTTTTGTTAATTCCTGTATAAGCATTACAAAAGTATAGCCGATTGCCCCTGAAAGGACTGCGGCTGGAAAATCGGTCCAAATACCTTCAAATAGTATTAAAAAACTGCCGCTTGCAATACCTGCCGCCAAAATTTGCAACCAAACCGGAAATGATACATTCGCCTTTTCAATTTTCCGCAAACGATCATACGCTTCCTCCAATGAGTAATCGCCGGTAGATAATTTTCTGGAAATATCGTTGACAAGCGCTATTTTCTCAAGATCGGTCGAGCGATTTTTAATGCGGCTTAATTTTGTATGATGCGGACTGCCTGGTGATAATATGATGCCAGTTGGCGTTACAAAACTTTCGATCGAATGAAGCTCCTGCGTTCGAGCCATTCGTTCCATCGTATCTTCCACCCGATACGTTTCCGCGCCCGCTTCCATCATAAGTCGGCCAGCCAATAGGCAACAATCAATCGCTAATTCTTTATCAGTAGACAAGATCAGCCCCCCTTGTCTGTTCTATTTAACCCGCCTAAACAGGCAGCGTTATCTCTATCCGTAATCGCATAGCTCTAATCGGCTCAACAATCAGTCAGTAAAAGGCATAAGACCTTGTAACGCTCCCATTTGAAGTTTCACTTTACCCCATCTTATCGAAGCATGTTTAAAAACACAATATCGAAAAAGGAGCTGTATCTTTCGCTTTTTTAACAGTGATTGTCTTATATGAGTTGAACTCATAATTCAAAGAAAAAACGGGACAATTCGTCCCGTTTTCATTGTATATTCAATTTGCCCGTTTCTTTGTAAGTATCTATTTCATAACTCGTTATTTCGGAATGGGAAAGTGTATACAGATGGTTTCCGCTATAAATAATGCGCTGAATTTGCTTTTCCCATTCTTCATATTGCTGCCCCTTCGCTTTCCGCTTGATCAAATCACCCTTTAGGACAATTCCTTTTTCAGGTGTGATTTCATAAATCAACGCTCCCGAACCGATGTAATTCACTTCGTGATTTTTCTCGCCTTCCTCATAAATACTTGCAGGGAAACCGTACAAGTTTTGCTTCGGCTGCTTGAACAATGCTTTATGATCATATTGCAAAGGCGAATGCGTTCCCGAGCCGCCGATAATTGTTTTATCTTTCTCTTTCGGATTCGAAAAATCGGTAACGTCAAACAAAGAGAGTTTCATCCCTTTCGTCCGGATAATCGGCTCGCCGCCAGAAGGATTTTTCTCTGCGACAGTGTCATATCCAAAACCAATGAGATGATTTTCATCGATTGGATGCAAATAATTGGAGAAGCCCTCTATCTTTAATTCTCCTAAGACGGTCGGTTTCGCAGGATTCGCTACGTCTATGACAAATAACGGGTCAGTTTCCCGAAAGGTGACGATATATGCTTTCTCTCCCATAAATCTTGCAGAGTAAATGCGCTCCCCTTTTGCCATTCCTTTTACCGAACCAGTCAATTTCATGTTTTCATCGAAAATATATAAATGATTTTGCGATGGCCTTTGGGTGTTCCACATATTTCCTTCTGTCATTGCGACACGGAAATGATCATTATACTCATCCATCGAAAATTGATTCAACACTGTTCCTTTCATTTCAGCTGAACGTTGAAATGTTACATTGACACCGTCCAATTTATATTTAAAAAACGCTGTCGACATATTCTCCGGATTCCAAATCATCTTCTCTTCCATACCATTATTTTTTTCAAATTGCGTAGCTGTTAAATATAGATGATCCTTCGTCATGTACACGATCTCGCTGCTCCCTAAAAATCCTTTCGTCTTTAAAGTGCTTTTTGCAGGAGTCGATAAGTCGATTGCTGTAATAATGGAATAAGTAGGCTCAACAGCCCCTGGTAAAATCGAAATGTCTTCATAAGCCATATAAGATTTTGCTTTTTTCTCAGATGAATCATAAAGCGCGGGACGTAATTTTTCTCCTTCTAAATCTTCCATAATCCAATACATCGGCTGCATATTCGTTATAACATATAACAAATCACCTGTTTTACGCGCCGTGTTCATGTATCCTTCTGCGCCAATTTCCCGAATAAGCTGCGGCTTTGCCTTATCCGTGATCGAATACAGTCGAACTGTCGTAAAATGATCAAAATTGTAATAGCGTCTATCGTTTCTATCATTTTGTTCCATTTTACTTCCTAAGACGATTAATAGATCATCATGCAAAAACAATTGCATTGGGTTATAGCCTTCTTCTCGCTTAATCTCTGATAAGACTTTCATTTTTTGCGGATTGCGGATATCCGTAATCGTGATTTTTTCTCCTTGGCTAATCGCATATACATATTGGCCGTCTGTTTTGACGAAGTCCGCCTCATCTACTCCCGCTACTTGAACGTTTGTCGTTGAATGGTCAGAGCCGCTGATTGCCGAATCTTCTTTGGCGCTCGATTCTACTGATACTGAATTAGAGGATTCTTCTTCATACTCAATTGCATCCGTTCCGTAAAAGCTTTTTGCTCTCGCAAAATACGCCTCTAAATCTTCTGCAGATTGAACGGAACTGACCGAATCATAAACAGTGAAATCAATCTTTTTCTGTTTTAACGTTTTAAAGAGCTTGCTATGAACAGCCTCATCCTCCAAATTCAGCATATATTCATCAGCCTTTAGTCCATTCACTTTCAACGTTTTCCTATCTTCTGAAAGCTTTAATTCTGCATCTACTTTCTTATTTGCTGAATTTGTAATGAAAATATGCCCTTCATCAATCGCTTTTTTATTTAAAGCTGAAGAAAAATGCACCTGCCAACCATGTTCTGCTACCGCCACATTAGCAGCACGCACCTCTACTTTTTGGGACGCAAATAGTAACACAATGACTGTTGCAAACAAAATCGTCCCCAACCAAAGAAATGATTTTCTCAATACATTTCACCCTTTCGAATTCTCCCTTTTCACTATTAGACTGCTAACAGCCAATTTAGTTACACTCTTTCGAAAATGAAATATTCATAGAATATAAGGAATATGCTATTCTTGATTGGGGAAAAACGAAAGGGGAAATGTTTATGAAAACTCTCACAAGATGGTCAAACACAATAATGGAACGTTTCTTGCCAGATCCGTACATATTTGTAGCGATTTTGACTTTAGTTGTTTTTGCGTTAGGCATAGTTTTTACTGATTCCAATCCACTTGACATGGCCGTTCACTGGGGAGATGGCTTTTGGGAATTACTATCTTTTACGATGCAAATGGTTATCGTATTACTTGCGGGGCATGTTTTAGCAAGCAGTCCAGTTTTTAAGAAGGTGCTAAGTTCACTATCAAGTTCAGCAAAGTCACCAGGATCTGCTATTTTGCTCGTCACTGTCATTTCTTTGATCGCTTGTTGGATCAACTGGGGATTTGGACTTGTTATTGGTGCTTTGTTTGCAAAAGAAATCGCGAAAAAGGTAACAACCGTCGATTACCGGCTGTTAATCGCCAGCGCTTATTCGGGATTTATCGTCTGGCATGGGGGCTTAGGAGGTTCTATTCCGTTATCTATCGCAACGGCAGGTCATCCTTATGCAAATCATATGGGTGTAGTTCCTACATCCGAAACGATTTTTTCTACATACAATCTACTTATTGTCGGTATTTTATTCGTTACGGTGCCACTATTGAACAGATTTATGATGCCAAAGCCGAATGATACAATTACAATTGATCCATCGCTATTAGAGGATGAAACTGAATTCCAAAAAGAAGAACAGCTTACTCCCGCTGAGCGGTTAGAAAACAGCACAGTACTTTCCATGCTAATCGGTGCTTTGGGAATTATTTATTTAATTCATCACTTTGCAACAAAAGGTTTCGATTTGAATTTAAATATCGTCAACTTAATGTTCTTCACGTTGGGGATTATTTTCCACGGCACCCCGAAACGATTCTTAGCTGCCGTTGCCAATGCTGTTAAAACGACGGGAGGAATTATTATCCAGTTCCCGTTTTATGCAGGCATTATGGGCATGATGACTGATTCTGGTCTTGCTGCTGTCATGTCGGGATGGTTCGTCAGTATATCGAATGAAGTGACGTTTCCGCTCTTTACTTTCTACGCAGCCGGTCTTGTAAATTTCTTCGTTCCATCAGGCGGCGGACAATGGGCAGTACAGGCACCGATCATGTTAGATGCTGCACAAACATTAGGCGTCAGCTATTCAAAAACCGCGATGGCCATTGCTTGGGGTGATGCTTGGACAAATATGATCCAGCCGTTTTGGGCATTGCCTGCACTTGCGATCGCGGGATTGCGAGCAAAGGACATTATGGGCTACTGTGTGTTCATCTTACTTCTGAGTGGGATCGTCATTAGTGCAGGATTGCTCTTCTTTTAGTCGTTCTTCTTTCAAGCTTTGAATAAGTGAAAAAGACTAGTTGTCACTTGTTAAATGAGCACGTAGGGGAGGCGGGATCTATTGATAAAAAATAAATCCGTACTGATTATCTCAGCAATCCTTTTTTGTATATGCATATGTTTATATTTCCCGTTTCCTAACAACAATTCAGGAAACTCCTTAGTAGCGTTCATGTTCCTTCCGATCAAAAATGCGGACGGTTATATTATGTATGGCATTATAGGAACCATTTTATTGATCATCGCCTTGATCTTACTCATCATCGGGATAAAGAAATACTATTTCCGCCAGTTCTTTCCGTCTTAATCATCTACACAGTATTACCGGGGCTTCTTATATCGGTTTATCAAAATAATTTCGCGAGTGACATCTATGCAATATCATACGATCGAAGCGGCAAATGTGACTTTGAAACTGTTATTGATGGTTTATTGCACGGAAAAATGTGAGCTGGAGCTATTTAACCATTCAAGCGACACGGTCACTTTTCAACTAAATTTCTTGGACTCTCCCTTTGTGGAAGTTGGCTCGCAAGTGGAATCCCTCATGAATTTGAATGGTCCATATACGATCACAATTGAGGGGAAGCGTACGAGAACTGTCAAATTACAGGAACTTATAGATGTATCAGATGTTTTTAGACCTATTAATAACGCCTATTCAAGAAATATCCATATCACAATAGCTGATGGAGCTAAAACCCGCATTTTATAATTACAGATCATCTATTATATATCCGCAGCGTCCTTTTCGGGCGTTGCGGTTTTTTTCTGAATCAAACAAGTGCCCCTATTCCCTCCCTGTTTTCAAATATCACCGAACGGGTAATCTATACGACAGATCATGCTTTGCCAATCACATTGTCACTTCAAACTCAATAAATAGAGAAAGGGATTGAAACTTCATGGTCAAAACTGCAGCTACCGAAAAGCCCAAAAGGAACTTGAAACCAATATGGATTGCTCTCGCATTTATTGTCATGATTATCATTGTCCTTTTGCCGACACCTCATGATTTACCGGTTATGGGACAGCGCGCATTGGCTATATTGGCTTTTGCAGTTATTTTATGGGTGACCGAAGCTGTCTCTTACCCTGTAAGCGCTGCGATGATTATCGGTCTCGTCGCCCTTCTAATTGGATTTTCCCCAGATATTGCGAACCCAGATACAATTGTCGGTACGAAAAACGCTCTAACAATGGCGTTGGGCGGCTTTTCAAACTCTGCCGTTGCATTAGTTGCAGCTGCACTTTTCTTAGCTGCTGCCATGCAGGCGACCAATTTGCATAAACGGCTCGCTTTGTACATTTTATCGAAAGTTGGCGTGAAAACGGGGGCTATCGTTTTCGGGGCCATTTTAGTTTCCATTATTTTGGCATTTTTCGTGCCAAGTGCAACCGCAAGAGCAGGTGCAGTTGTTCCAATTCTATTAGGCATGGTGGCCGCTTTCGGCTTGCCGCATAATAGCCGGCTCGGTGCATTACTCGTCATAACAGCGGCACAATCCGTTTCCATATGGAATATCGGAATCAAAACGGGGGCGGCTCAAAATATGGTTGCATTAGGGTTTATCGAGAAAGAATTTGGCGTATCGGTCGCTTGGAGTTCTTGGTTCTTATATGCAGCACCTTGGTCGATCATTATGTCCGTCGTTTTATATTTTGTCATGATAAAGCTCATAAAACCCGAAACACAAGTCGTTGAAGGTGGAAAAGAATTGATTGAGGGGCAATTAAAAGAGTTAGGTCCGATAAAACCAGCGGAAATTCGGCTCATCGTCATTTCGCTAGCACTTCTATTCCTTTGGGCGACCGAGGAAAAACTTCACCCGTTGGATACAACGACCGTTACATTAGTGGCGATTGCAATATTGCTTACACCAAAAATCGGGGTGTTCGATTGGAAAACGGTAGAGCGTCTCATCCCTTGGGGAACGATCATCGTCTTTGCGGTAGGAATTGCTTTAGGAACTCTCTTATTGGATACAACAGGTGCCCAATGGTTGTCAGACAAAGTGTTTGGAGCTATGGGACTCGATCATATGCCGCTGATTGCAACAATCGCTTTACTTTCGTTATTCAATATTTTAATTCACTTAGGATTTGCGAGTGCCACGAGCTTATCATCCGCTTTAATTCCAATTTTCATTGCATTGGCAACGACGATTGCAATCGATGTCAATGAAGTCGGATTCGTCCTCATCCAGCAATTCGTCATCAGTTTCGGCTTCTTGCTGCCAGTAAGTGCACCGCAAAACATGTTGGCATACGGAACCGGTTCATTTACCGTAAGAGACTTTTTGAAATCCGGTGTACCATTGACAATCATTGGCTATTTGCTCATATTGCTGTTCAGTGCGACGTACTGGAAATGGGTCGGATTGCTTTAATGAATAAAGGAACCAAGACAGTCAATCCTCTACTTGGTTCCTTTTTTGTTTATAAACAAGCATAACAGTATTTACCAACATTTCAGTTAAACCGCGCAGGTTTATCCCAACCGATCAGCCGCCTATTTTCTTTGTCTTATGCTATTTGTTTTTATGCTACGAAAAAGGGAATACCAAATTATAGCTTATATGATGAAGGAGGAAGCAGAATTGACAAACGACAAATTCGAGAAAAAAGACCAAGTGCCACCACAAACACAAAATCATCAGCCTGGTGTAGAAGCAAAAATGAATCCTGCCCCACTGTATGATGACGAAAATTATAAAGGTTCCGGGAAACTTTCTGGGAAAAACGCTTTAATTACCGGCGGAGATAGCGGCATCGGACGAGCAGTTGCAGTTGCATTTGCGAAAGAAGGAGCCAATGTTGCGATTGCCTATTTGGATGAAGTGGAAGACGTCGATGCGGATCATACAGTAGAACTTATAAAAAAATACGGCGGTAAAGCGAAAAAGATTAGAATCGATATTAGCGAAGAAGAAAACTGCGAAAAACTAATCGATGAAGTCATCACTGAATTCGGCAGTTTGAACATTTTGGTTAATAACGCCGGCAAACAATTCCCGCAAGACGATATTGCTACTATTTCAGGAGATCAGCTGAGAGAAACTTTCGAGACGAATTTCTTTGGGCTGTTCTTTTTATCCAAAGCGGCTTTATCACATATGAAAGAAGGAGATTGCATTATCAACACTTCTTCCGTAACCGCTTATAACGGATCCCCGGGGTTGATCGATTATTCAGCGACGAAAGGAGCAATTACTACTTTCACTCGTTCCTTAGCATTGAATTTGGCAGATAAAGGGATACGCGTAAATGCAGTTGCACCCGGACCGATTTGGACGCCGCTCATCCCAGCGTCTTTCGATGCCAAAAAGGTTGAGCAACACGGCTCCGATACACCTGTCAAACGACGCGGCCAACCAGCTGAAAATGCGCCAGCCTATGTGTTCCTTGCTTCAAATGACTCAAGCTACATGACAGGACAAACAATCCATGTTGACGGCGGAGACTATGTAGGCTCATAAAAAAGCGATCCGATGGACATTTTCCGTCCACGGATCGCTTTTCATTATGCTTCTACTGTTTCTTTTGAATATCTTCTTTTGAAAAGTAAAGCGAAATAACCGAAAGTAATTAATAAACATGCTACTGTAAAACCGATCAGTACACCATTATTCGCCCACAGATGTGCCATATCCCCAGTAGAGATCGACGCTTTAAATGCTTGGACCGAATACGTCATCGGCAATAATGTATTGAAAACTTGAAGCGGTTCAGGAATTAATTCCAATGGGAATGTTCCTGCACTCGTCGTCAATTGAAGAATCAACACAAGGATTGCCATAAACCGTCCTGCATCGCTGAACATCGATACAAGCATTTGAACGATTGCAATGAATGTAAAGCTTGTTAAGATTGCCGTCACAATGACCATCGGCATATTTACCGTTTCCATATGAAGCGCAAACTTAATAATGAGTACTGCGACAAGCGCTTGGATAATGCCTACAATCGTTAAAACAGATACCTTACTTGTAAACCATCTAAATGGACCAGTCGGAGGCATTGCCGGTTCAACCATCGGGAAGACGATCGATAGGAGCAATGCGCCTACAAATAGCCCTAAAGAGATGAAATAAGGTGCAAAACCTGTACCATAATTCGGCACTTCATAAATGCCTTCCTTGTCGACTTTAACCGGTGCTGATGCCATTTCATAGGTCTTTTCGTTAGGGTTTACTTCGCTTGCTGTTTCATTTGCTTCAGATAATTTTTCTTGCAATGTAAGAGTACCATCATTTAATTCTTTCATGCCATCCGTCAATTTCGAAGAACCATCCGCAAGCTCTCTTGATTTAGAGGCTAGCGTGCCTGTTCCTTCCTGCAACGTTCCTGTACCAGCATTCAATTCGTTCAAGCCAGCTGATAGATCGGAAGAACCTTTTTGCGCTGCAGCTACACCTTCTGCAAGGCTGTTTAAGCCCGCTGCCAACGCGTTGTTTCCTTCTGCAAGCGACGCTGCACCACTCGTTAATTGAGCAGATGAACCGTCCAATTTTTCAAGCCCCGCAAGTGCTTGCGCATGTCCGTCACGCAATTGTCCAGCAGCCCCATTCACTTGGGACGCGCCTTCTTGAAGCGCTGCCGTTCCAGAAGATAATTCCGTCATGCCGCCGGACAATTCTGCACTGCCTTGCTGCAATTGCTGCAGAGCTGCTTTCAAGCCCGCTTGCTGCTCTTCAGGTAAGGTAGCTATGATTGGAGATAATTGCTCGGATAAATTATTAATGCCTGCATTGACGCTTTTTGCACCGTCAGTCAGTTTATTCGCAGCACCATGTAATGCGCCTGCCTTCTCACTTAACGTACCGACTGCCTGGCCGAACTCTTTTTCTTTTTGGCCTACTTGAGCATATGCCGCTTTCAACTGCGCTACGCTCTCCGTATATTGCGTAAGGCCTTGCTGTAAATTCGTTGCCCCGCCTGCCGCTTGCTTCGCTCCTTTTTGAAGCTCCACTGCACCTGCTGACAATGTACCGATTCCTTTATTCAATTCATTGGCGCCTTTAGCTGCTTCATTCGTACCTTTTGCAAGCTCAGCGGATCCATCTTTCAACGTAATCGTGCTTGCGGCCAATGTTTCAAGATATCCTTTCAGATCCTCTGTTCCATCAGCTAACTCCGAAGCACCATCGAGCAACTTCTGTGTACCGTCCGCTGCTTCGCCAAAGCCATCGCCCATTTCTTTTATGGAATCAAACAATTGCTCTGCATACGTCGCAGTCACTTCCTCATTCACTTTCATCCGTATCCGATCCATCGCCGTTTCACCAATTTGAGCGGAGAGGAAGTTAAATCCTTCGTTCGGTTTATAAATAATCGTCATTTTTTCCGGATTATCGTCTAAAAGTGTTGTTGCATGTTGTGAAAAATTCTCCGGAATTTCAATTGCAATATAATATTTCTGCTGTCTTAAGCCTTCCTCTGCATCCTCTCTGGACAGCACATGGAAATTAAAATCGCTACTATCCTCTAACTTACTAATTAATTCATCGCCGAGCGCCAACTGTTCTCCGTCCATCTCGGCCCCTTCATCCATATTAACAATTGCAACAGGCAAAGCATCCATATTTGCGTATGGATCCCAGAAAGCCCATAAGAACATGCCTGCATACAAAACTGGAATGAAGAGAATCGCGATCATCGGAACGAGCATTTTACGGGAACGCAAAAGCTGTTTCCACTCGGCTCCTGTCATTGTTTTCTTCATTGTCATTCCTCCAATTAAAACTAAGTGACCGTAATAGTTTTATGGTCATTATGCGATAAAAAAGAAAGTCTCAGGCTAAGAGACCTTTAAAAATAGTAGCGCTCAACAATCCTGCGATCCGTTCTTCGGACAATTCCTCATCATGTGTTTTGCCCCAATCTACAACAAATGCAAGATACGCCTTAAAGATAAGATACGCCACTAACTCCGTATCACAAGGTTTGAGCTCACCCTTCTCGATGGCGCGCTCGATTTTCGCCCGCACATAAGAAACGATTTCCTGCTCAATGGTAGATAGCACTTCGATGACAGCTGGCGTGCGAAGTTCTTTTTCTTCGTCGATTAATTTTGCATACAGTAGATGCGTTTTCCTAAATTTAAGCATTTGCATCAATCTCGCATGCGCGTTTTGCTCAAATGAAGCTCCTTCTACTGCAACAGCGTCCGACACAGCTCGCATTTCTTCAATCATTTGAAGTACAATGGCATTAAAGAGTTCTTCTTTATTCGCGAAAAACGTGTAAATCGTCCCTTTGCCAACATTTGCTATTTTCGCCACTTGATCCATTGTCGTCGCTTTATAGCCGAACAAAGAAAAAGATTTAGCTGCCGCTTCCAATATTTCTTGTCTGCGATCCAATTCTTCACCTCCAGAGTCATCATCGACTACAACTGACCAAAATACTATTTCGGTCATCTGGTCAATACTATACACAGCTTGAAAATAAATTGCAAGGCTTTTTCTTGTATTTTGGAATAAAATTCTACTATCCATCTCTTTTATATCCGCTCCGGCGCTGGCGGATGCCTCCTGCATCACAGAAACGCATAACCTGCGATCCAACACGCATAAATTGCTTTTAAAACGCATAATGCTCTCACAGCTCGCGTAAAACAGTACAGAAACTCATAATTCATATCTGCCACGCATAAAACTGGTTTGCCACGCATAACAGCATCCTACATACTCATAAAGTCTGCTATTTTCCATCCCTTTTATAATCCGCTCCGGCGCTGGCGTAGCTTCTCACCATAAGTCTCGTTAGCGTTCGTACACAAACAGTCTTATGCTCCGCTGCCGCTTGGAAGGTGCCTACGCTACTGTCACTCCTGCATCACAGAAACGCATAACCTACGATCCAACACGCATAAATTGCTTCTGAAACGCATAATGCTCTCACAGCTCGCATAAAACGGTACAGAGAAACATAATTCATATCTGCCGCGCATAAAACTGCTTAGCCACGCATAACAGCATCCCACATACTCATAAAGTCAGCTATTTTCCATCTCTTTTATAATCCGCTCCGGCGCTGGCGTAGCTTCTCACCATAAGTCTCGTTAGCGTCCGTACACAAACAGTCTTATGCTCCGCTGCCACTTGGAAGGCGCCTACGCTACTAAATTTATAATGTCCCACGATTCGATACGCATAAAACTGGTTTGATCTAGTAACGCTATCCCACTGTTCTTAAACCTTTAATTTGTCAAAATCATTGATCACGCCATTACAACTCTCCCATCCGCGAACAATAACTAAAACCCCCTAACTAAAAAGTTAAGGGGCAATTATTCGTTTATAAAAAAAATCAATGTGCTCTCCGCGGTGAGATAAGCTGCAAATACGATGGATTATTTTCCGATTTCAATACAATTGGTTTCATATTTCCATTGAATTGCATTGTAATCTCCTCTTCTTTTATTCCTTTTAACGCTTCTATAAGATATCTTCCATCCAATGTAATCGAAAAGTTGGTTTCTCCTTCGGTATGCACCTTTTGGTATTCTTCAATCATGCCGATTTCTGTAGAAATGGAAGTAATTTTGATGGAGTCACCATCGCATAGTCTTAAATTGACGTCGTTGTGCTTCGATGATCCTGAGAATATACATGCTCGTTCTACTCCTGCAAGCAATTTTTTCCTGTTTACTTTCACCCTTGAGATAAATTCGTTTGGAATCAATGCCCTAATGTCTGGGTAATGTCCTTCAATCAGCACCGATAGAAGTGTTGTATTATTAACTTTTATGGCAATCAGGTTACGATCGTGAGCGATTTCAATGACTGACGCGTCAGCTTCCTTTATATTCAATATCTCATTTAGGCAGTAGTCTGGCACAACTATGCTTTCCATATGTTCTGAGTGAACTTGCAGCATTTTTCGGGAAAGGCGGTTTGAATCGGTCGCTGTGAGAATAAGTTTCCCTTTTTGGAACACAAACTGTACACCTGTTAGCACTGGTTTGCTGTCACTTTTAGAAACAGCGAATAACGTTTGCTTAATCGCCTCTTTTAAATCTCCTAATGTCATTTTCACGTTATACGATGACTGAAAAGCTGGGAGTTTGGGATATTGTTCAACATGTAAACGATTGAGCTTCGTTGTAATGTCTCCAGATTTAATGATGACAGTGCTTTTCTCGCTCGCATTTAATTGAATTTTTCCCGGAAATTTTTTAAGCAGTTCATTTAAGTACTTAGCCACTACTACGATGCTGCCTTCTTCAATGATTTCCCCATTCCCCTCAATCGGAATCATCTTTTCCATAAACATTTCTGAGTTGCCGCCAGTTAGCTTGATTGCGCCTTTTTCCGCCTCAATCTTAATTCCTGAGAGGATTGGGATAACGCTTTTTGTTGCGCAAACCTTTTGAAGGTCAGAAACTGCAGTTGATACTATCGAATGATCTACGATGAGATTCATGTATTGGCTCCCCCTTATTCACTTACAATTTTCTATAACTCAAAATAACTCATTGCCCATTCCCGCTATCAACAACACGCAGTTCTTCCCACTTCGCTCGCGCCCAATCAAACGGTCCTTCAAACAGCGTCAAGTCCCCTTCTTCAAGCCACGCTGTTCGGGTGAATAATTTATTTAAAAAGTAACGGTCATGAGATACTGCCAAAATCGTCCCTGTAAAATCTTCCAATGCATCTTCAAGTACCTCACGGGATTCAATATCGAGGTGGTTCGTCGGTTCGTCCAATAAAAGAAAGTTCACGTCTTGATGCATAAGCTGTGCTAGACGTAGCCTCATCCTTTCCCCGCCGCTCAAATCGCCCATCCGCTTGAATACATCGGGCCCATAGAACATAAATTTTGCTAAAATATGTCTCGCTTCGCCCTCTTCCACACTAACCTCTTCCCGAAATACATCGATTAGGCGAGCCTTCGGATTTTTCACTTCAAAATGTTGCGAAAGATAACCTGTTTTTACATTGCTCCCTAATTTACATGTTCCTTCATCTGCATGCAGTTGACTTGTAAGCAATTTCAAGATCGTTGATTTGCCGCTGCCGTTTTGACCGACAATCGCCGCCCGATCCTTCCAATAAATATGCAAATCCGCATCAAACAAAATTTGTTGCTCGCCGAACGATTTGCATACTCCTTCCATGACGACGACCTCTTTCCCGCTGCGATCCGATGCTTCAAAAGAGAGTGCCATTTTCTTAGGATCAATGAGCGGCTTCCTAATTTTCTCCATCCGTTCAAGCGCCCGCTCCATATTGCGAGCTTGCCTATGCAGCCCCGCATTCGGTGGATTTGCCTCATTTGCCCATATTTTTAACCGTTTGATCGCTTCTTTCATTTTCTTGATTTTCTTTTGTTGTTCTTCATAGTCCTGGAATTCCCGCAGCAGCCGCTCCTCTTTTTGTTGAGCAAACGAGCTGTAGTTGCCATGATACAACTGCAGTTCTCCTTCTTCCAAATCTGCTATTTTACCTACAACGCAATCTAAGAAGGCTCGGTCATGCGACACGATGACAACTGTGCCATCATATTCCGACAAATACTGTTCAAGCCATTCCACTGCGAATAAATCCAAATGATTTGTCGGCTCATCTAACAATAATAAGTCAGGATTCGACAAAAGCAGTCTGCCTAACATCGTCTTCGTCTGTTCTCCGCCGCTCATATCCGCAAAGTCTCGATCGACAAACTTCCTTAATTGAAGTCCGTTAATGACTTTTTCAATTTCCGAATTCATTGCATAGCCGTTTCGTTGGATGAATGTTTCCTGCAACTCGCCATATTGCGATAGCAGCCGCTCCATTTGCTCTATCTCCGCACTTGCCAATTTCACTTCCAGTTGTTGAAGCTTCTTCTCTATTTCAATCAACTCTGTAAATGCACTTTTTAACACGTCATGGCCCGTCACTGGATGATCGAAGGTCGGGATTTGCGATAAATACCCGATTTTCGTTCCTTTTTTAAAATGAATTGAACCGGAATCTACTTGTTCTATCCCCGCAATCAATTTAAATAAAGTCGTTTTTCCGCTGCCATTCCGTCCGACGACTCCCACTCGATCGCCAGTCTGAATTTCTAAGGATAAATTTTCAAAAATTATATTGCCGCCTAACATCTTGCTAACCTTCTGTATTGTACAAATCATTATTTCCGCTTCCTCTCATTCTATTTTCACAGCTGAGAGAGCACAAAAAAAGACTGCGTTTAAGCAGTCTTTCACTGTTGACAAGTGCTCGCATTCTTCGTTGCTTGGATTCGTTGTAAGCTCATGAAATAGAGTTCGATTCGCTTCCCGCGGGCTCGCAGGAAGTGAGTCATGCAACCGTTGCCAATCGAACAGCGAAGGGTTCGATTTGCCTTAATTTCTGCGTTCTTTGCAGAAATAAAGGCACCTATAGGATGTGGAGCTTTTAGGTTGCCTTCCCCGACAAGCGCTTTCAATCAGTCTGAGGAACGCACCAAAGAAAACTGAGATTGTCTACAATATTTGACTGCCACTGAGCAATCCCTTCCTACTTCAATAGTAAGGAATGATGTGCTAAACAGCTGTGTGATTACTGAAATTGTCTAAAAAAGGGCATACGTATCCCGTTGACGGCAATTTCATGAGTAATCGCACATGAAGTGGCTAAATATTCCAATAGACTTTCACGTGCATACACAGTGTCCAACATCATTCCTCACCTCCGTTCAGTAATAGTAAAAATAGTGTATCATGGGATAAACACAATTACAATTAAATTTTTCTACATTTCTAAATTTACTACATCTCCCATGAATAACGTTATTTTTAATTCTTATGAAAGTACAAAGAAAACCTATTGGAGGAGTTACAATGAATTGAGTTTCTACATTTCAGGATTTGCGACAAATCCTATGAATAGCACAACTCCCGTTTCATCATCCGTAATCGTAAAGAAAAACGGTCGGTTTACTTCCATGACGAATGGATCGTCTGCCGGCGCGGATGCCGTATCGACCGATATACCCGTCACTGCAGCCGCTTCCGTACCTTCTTCATTCACATCAATATATGTTTTTTGCTTCACTTTGCTAATGAATAACGAGGAATCGCCTTCAACCATCTTGCTGAAATTAGCCTTGTCCGTAAATGCACTTGTCATGCCAAGTGCTTCCAATGCGTCATTAAGCTCTGCTTCATATACCATCTTAAATTTCGGAAGTAACAAAGTTCCTTTCAAGCTATTGAAATCAGACTGGAGCGCTGTCCACTTTTCAGCCGACAACGTATCTTTAAATTCCTTGAAGCTTTTTTGCTCATTCGGAAGGACGATTGTCATGCTCATTTCACCTTCTCCATATGGAAGTTTGACTGCTTGGAATTCGTCGTTGGCGGTATAAGACAGCTTTTCTTCAAGCTTCATGAAAGGCACCTCTTTTTCAGTTCCGTCCGTCAAACTGAAGTTTCGATTTTCTGTATCTTTCTTATCAAACGGGTACTTCCAATCCCCTTTGAAATAAATCGCGTTCAGCAGCATTGCAACAAGATTTTCGTCTAATGTTCCATCAACTATCTTGTCGATTTTGCCATTCGTCGCTCTTTCAACCCAGTCATTGATTCGTTTAGGTGAGTCGTTGCTCTTAATGTCGATTTCTTCAATTTTTGCATTGAAATAATCTTTAGTCCGTTGAGAAAACGGTTCTTGGAATTTAAATTCTTCATTTAGCCATATCGAATTGGCAATTTGTAGCTGGATATTCTTCAAATCCTTATTTAACAACGTCATAAGGGATGCGTTCGATCTATTCACGTCCATCGGCTCCAGACCATTCACTTGCAACGTTTTCGCGACTTCTTCCTTTGTCGCGTCGTCTGCCCCGTTATAGACGAGCGCCAAAGCCATCCATAGACTCGTAGGAGAAATAAACAGATTTCCTTTGTCATCGATATCGATTTGATCCATCAGTTTAAATCCTAATTCATTGGAAGGATCCACTATTTTTTCATAGTCCTTTTCGCCAAATTCAACACCTTCCGAAATTTGAAGATTTCCTTCATTCGAAGTTCCACATCCCGTCATAGGCAGCAGAAGGCTCATTCCAACAAGAGAAGCGGTAATTTTCTTTTTCAAATGAATCACTCTCCTTGGAAACGTAGACTTGTTTCAGATGGAAAAGGTTACAAGTTTTTTATGAAAATATGCATTCAAACCAAGGTGATTTCCCTTTCTAATTTCTCCGTATATGCTCCTATTTCTTCTTTACCCGTTTTCTCAATAATGAATGGGTCGCCAATTGTAATCGTTGCTTTTCGGCACTTCCAAATGTCTTTCAGATTTGCCGGACCTTCATATGTAACCGGAACGATCGGTACTCTTGCCAAACCAGCAATGGTGACGGCTCCACGTTTTATCGGAGCATTCTCAGCCGCCCTTGTTCCGCTTGGAAATATCCCAACAATTTCACCGGACTTCAGTAGTTTTACAGGTGTTTTAATACTGCTTGGTGATGGATTTTCACGGTCAATTGGAAAGGCATTTATGCTCGTTAAGAACGCAGCTACTATTTTTCTGCTAAAGAGCTCCTTCTTTGCCATGAAGTGAATCGGGCGCGGCAATGAAATACCGAGCGCGATTATTTCCAACCAGCCTCGGTGTGCGCAAGTAATTACATATCCCCCATTCTCAGGCAGTTTGTATGTATTCTTCAATTCAATTTTGGCGATGAAGAAAAAGATGATTTTCGCCAAAGTGGCTGTTAATTTATACATGTCACCCTCCCGTTATCATCAACGTATAATACCTGGTACTAATTATAGACAAACTACATTCTTTTACAACTAATCAGGCACTTAATCCGACTGCCTAATTGTAAAAATTTGTCGCATATCTTTATAATTGAAAGATGCTTTTTATTTTTAAATGCAACAAATATAACTGTATATAACCATCATCTTGCTATGAAAAGCGGAACTTCATCATTTCTTTCACCCTATATAATCAGACTTGTTTTTATATTTAATCTTCAAAAATATTAACAAACTTAGTTGACATTATTTTCAACCGTGGTAAAGTTGTAAGCAATTCAAATTTTATACAAAATTTCTTATCAAGAGAGATTGAGGGACAGGCCCAATGACATCTCGGCAACGGTTTTTTAAAACTACGTGCCAATTCCTGCAAACAGTTTTCTGTTTGAAAGATAAGAAGAGAGAAGCTTTTTTCGTATTCTACAATTTTAGTAGAGACGCCTTCTTTTTTCATATCTTCTTACAGATATGAAAAAAGAAGGCGTTTTTTATTTGGAGGGGATTTTATGATCACATTCGAAAATGTAACTAAAACATTTGTTGTCGGAAACAAGAAAGTCGAAGCAGTAAAAAAGGTGACATTTGACATTGAGGAAGGCGATATTTTTGGCATTATCGGATTCAGCGGCGCTGGAAAGAGCACATTGATCCGACTTGTCAACGGCCTTGAACGTCCGACGGAAGGGAAAATTCTTATCAAAAAAACTCCCTTGCACGAACTAAAGCCGAAACAGCTACGGGAAGTGCGCAGAAAGATTGGGATGGTATTTCAAAACTTCAATCTCTTTTCTTCCCGCACAGTCGAACAAAATGTCGAGTACCCTTTGAAGTTATCGAAGGTACCTAAGGCAGAACGAAATGCCAAAGTAAAACAACTTCTTCAATTCGTAGGACTTGCGGATAAAGCGAAAAGTTATCCCGAACAATTATCAGGAGGGCAAAAACAGCGTGTCGGCATTGCACGCGCACTTGCGACTGACCCAGAAATTCTGCTTTGCGATGAAGCGACGTCCGCACTTGACCCGAACACGACGCGCGATATTTTGAATCTATTGCAAAAGGTGAATCGGGAAATGGGGATTACAATCTTGCTCATTACACATGAAATGCAGGTTATCCAATCGATTTGCAACCGTGTCGCAGTAATGGAGACGGGAGAAGTGATTGAACAAGGCGAAGTGTTCGAAACGTTTACGAATCCGCAGCACGCAACAACAAAAGAATTCATCTCCGCCACCGATCAAAGCTTGCCTTCCCCACAACTGCTTGATGTATGGCGGGCAAAAGGAGGAACCACTTTGTACCGCATCCTTTTCAAAGGAGAGCGGGCAAGCGACCCGATCTTATCAACGGTTGCTCGAAAGCATCAAATAGATTTCAATATTGTTTACGGTTCTATCCGGGAATTACAGCAACAGTTTTTTGGCAATCTTGTCGTTTCATTCGAAGGCAAACATGATGCAGTGATCGCTTGCATCCAAGAATTGAAAAGCATCGTGGACATTGAGGAGGTGAATACGAATGAAAGTTAATTGGGAGACGTTTTGGATTCGTATTGTGGAGGCAACCGGTGAAACGATTACGATGGTTTTAGGGACTTTGGTTTTTAGTTCGATTGTCGGTATGGCATTAGGTATCCTTCTGTTTACCACTAGAGAAGGAAATATACTTGAAAATCGGTTCATTTCTGCTTTACTAAATTTCTTTATTAATATTATTCGCCCGATCCCTTTCATTATTTTGCTTTTCGTGCTTTCGCCTGTTACACGCGAAGTGATTGGAACGACGATTGGGACCGCAGCTGCCATTTTCCCAATGACAATTGCTGCATCGTTTGTCGTCGCAAGGGTCGTCGAAAACAATTTGATCAGTATCGATCCGGGTGTCATTGAAGCAGCAGAAGCAATGGGAGCAAGTCCGCGCCAAATCATTTTTACCGTATTGATCCCTGAAGCGCTTGGACCACTCATCCTTGGACTAACTTTCGTCACAGTCGGTTTAATCGATTTTTCAGCTGTTGCAGGGACAGTTGGCGGAGGAGGATTAGGGCACGTCGCGATGACGCATGGCTACCAACGATTCGACAGTTCCGTCATGTTCGTTACAGTCATTATCTTAATTGTACTTGTACAATTGGCGCAGTGGATTGGCAATTTCTTATCGAAAAAAGTGATGCGTCGATAACTTGTACATTCGCAATGAAGTGTTTTTAAAATACAAAATATATAAAATTGGAGGATTTCTCATGAAAAAAACCATTAAATTACTTGGAGCAATTTTACTGCTATCCATTCTTGCCGCTTGCGGAAAAAGTGGATCTGCTAACGAAGATATTGTTGTAATCGGTGTTACCGGAGCGGATGGTGAGCAATGGAACGTATTGAAAGAGTTAGCGAAAGAAGAAGGCATTACAATCGAACTGAAAGAATTCGCGGACTATACATTACCGAACAATGCACTCGCCAATGGCGACATCGATTTAAATTCTTTTCAGCATATTGCATTTTTAAGTCAGTTTGCCGAAGAGAACAATGTTGACATCGTACCGATTGGTTCAACTGTTATCGCTCCGCTCGGCATTTATTCCGATAAGCTTGACGATATTTCAGGCATTAAAGAAGGAGATAAAATTGCCGTTCCTGATGACCCATCGAATTTAGGGCGCGCTTTACGCTTATTGGAAACTGCAGGTCTTATCAAATTAAAAGAAGGCACTGGACTTTTTGGAGATACAACATCCATAGAAGAGAATCCTAAAAACTTGGAAATCATCCCTATGGTTGCTCAGCAAACGCCACGTGTCTTGCAAGATGTCGCAGCATCCCTTATCAACAACGGGATTGCGGGTCAAGCCGGGTTCAA
Source organism: Sporosarcina sp. USHLN248 (assembly GCF_037144575.1). Classification (NCBI taxonomy): domain Bacteria; kingdom Bacillati; phylum Bacillota; class Bacilli; order Caryophanales; family Caryophanaceae; genus Sporosarcina; species Sporosarcina sp. USHLN248. The sequence continues at coordinate 20,364 of NZ_JBBCZC010000028.1, read as the reverse complement.
CCCTACTGAAGACCCAATCTTTTTGGAAGATGGCGACAATGAAAATGCCTTGCCTTATGTGAATGTCTTTGCAGCACGTGCAGAGGATGCACAAAACGAAACCTATTTAAAAATCGTCGAGCTTTACCAGTCCGAACAAGTAAAGAAAGCCATTGAAGAAGAAACAAAAGGCGGATCGATATTGTTGAACATACCACAAGATCAGCTAATTGATACATTCGAACAATTGAAGGGAGAAAAGTAAAATGACAACGATAACGAATCAAATCCATTCATTTATAACGGAAAACCGTGCACGCTTTATTGAAACGAGTCTATCAATCCATGCAAAACCTGAAATCGGTAATGAAGAATATTTTGCCTGCGAACAATTAACGACATTGCTCCGTGACGAAGGGTTCGAAGTAGAGACAAATGTTGCGGGACATGAAACTGCGTTTTACGCACAGTTTTCAAGTTCGAAACCCGGCCCGACGATTGCTTATTTGGCAGAATACGATGCACTGCCAGGAATCGGCCATGCTTGCGGTCATAATATTATTGGAACGACAAGTGTTGCTGCTGCAATCGCACTTTCCAAAGAACTTGAATCGATTGGCGGAAAAGTGGTCGTCTTAGGAACACCTGCGGAAGAAGGCGGTCCAAACGGTAGTGCAAAAGGAAGTTTCGTCCGCCACGGCTACTTAAAAGACGTAGATGTTGCATTGATGGCCCATCCTTCCGGAAAAACAGGTGTAACGTCCAACTCGTTAGCTGTCGATCCATTGGATTTCCATTTTTACGGCAAGCCAGCCCACGCTTCAGGTGCACCCGAGCACGGCATTAACGCACTTGACGCGGTCATATTACTATTCAACGGCATTAATGCACTGCGTCAACAATTGCCGCAAGATGTCCGAGTACACGGCATCATTACACATGGTGGCGAAGCGCCGAACATTATTCCTGAATATGCCTCAGCGCGGTTTTTCATTCGTGCGTCCACTTGGAAACGAACAGAAGAAATCGCTACGAAAATACGAAATATTGCAGAAGGTGCCGCACTTTCCACTGGAGCCACTGTCAAAATCGAACGTTTTCAAAATGAAGTGAAAGATTTCGTCATTACAGACGCACTTGACGATGCAGTGAAACGTCACCTCGAATCTCTTGGGGAAACCGTCCATACCGAAAAAAGAAAAGGACTTGGATCGACAGACGCAGGAAATATCAGTTATGAAGTCCCTACTGCACATCCTTATATTAAAATTGGCGATGATGATTTGATTGGACATACCGTTCCATTCCGCGAAGCAGCCAAATCTGATCGTGGTATGGAAGCACTCCTGATCGGCGCAATAGCTCTTGCAAAAACAGGGCTTGACTTACTGACAGATACAGCGCTTTTAAATAAAGTGAAAGAAAGTCACGCGCAAGCGTTGGAAGCAAAATCTCAGCAATAAACAGAAACCGGACAATCCCGTTTATTCGGGTACTGTCCGGTTTGGCTTGTTATAATTTATCATTGCTGATACTATGGCGTATTCTTTCCCCTCAATCAAACGGCCACTCGGGCAGCATATTACTCAACTTCTTATCTTCCCTATAGCCAAGCACGTATTCCGCCTGCATGATCGTATGGATTTCGCGCGTCCCCTCGTAAATGACAGGCGCTTTTGAATTGCGCAGGAAGCGGGCAACTGGATATTCATCCGAGTAACCGTAAGCGCCATGAATTTGGAATGCGTCATCTGCCGCTTGATTGGCAAAGTCACATGCTTGCCATTTCGCAAGCGATGTTTCTCTCGTATTGCGTAACCCTTTGTTTTTCATTTCTCCTGCGCGATAGACTAATAGCCGGCTCATTTGATAGCCCGCTTCCATCTTGGCAATCATTTGCTGCACTAATTGGTGCTTACCGATCGGCTTGCCAAACGTTTCTCGCTCATGGCAATACTTCACACTTTCCTCCAAGCACCCCATAATAAGTCCAACAGCACCTGCAGCTACCGTGAAGCGTCCGTTATCGAGCGCAGACATTGCAATTTTGAACCCTTCCCCTTCTTCTCCTAACAGATTCTCTGCAGGGATTCGCATCTCTTCGAAAAACAGCTCACCCGTATTACCTGCCCGAATGCCGTATTTTCCTTTAATCGCTTTCGATGAAAAGCCTGGCGTCGTCCTCTCAACGATAAACGCACTAATGCCATGATGCTTTTTTGATTTATCCGTATAAGCGAACACTAGGAAATGATCCGCAACGTCACAGAGCGAAATCCATGTTTTTTGGCCATTAATGACATAATAATCTCCGTCACGTACAGCCGTTGTTGCCATCGCAGCAACATCTGATCCAGCTCCTGGCTCCGTCAAACCGAACGCGCCAATCTTCTCCCCTTTCGCTTGAGGAATTAAATACTTCTGCTTTTGCGCTTCGGTTCCCCATTGCATAAGCGTCATGGAATTCAAGCCGATATGGACAGAAACCGCTGTCCGAAACGCAGTATCTCCTCGTTCCAACTCCTCGCATAAAATAGCAAGCGAATTGTAATCCATGCCGCTGCCGCCATACTTCTCGGGTACACAAACACCCATAAAACCTAAGTCGGCTAACTTCTTCCATATTGCCGGATCAAAACCGCCTTCCGCATCCCAACGCTGGATATTTGGCATGATTTCATCGTCTACAAATTGACGGGCCGTTTTGCGAAGCATCTTCTGTTCTTCTGTAAATTCAAAATCCAACTCCCTATCCCCCTTCAGTCATAATGTCCTATCAAATATGCGCTTCGTGTGTTTTAACCGTTTCTTGAATGACTACGCCGCGTTTCTTCATTTCCTCTATATAAAACTCACCTGGGACGATCATTTCAGGTGGATGAACTCCACGCTTCGTAATTTGACCGTTGCCGATCATCTGAGCTACAACTGAAATCGTATTTGCTGTTGCACGGGCCATCGCGGTTTCATTCACAGAAAGGTCCTTTTCCGTTACCAAATTGTATTCGTAAGTCGTCGGCATTCCTTGCGCCTCGCCGCTTACGATGACACGGAGTAGAACCGCATCGGATTTATCGCCAAGACGAAGCTGCGGAGAAAGCTGTTCGCGCATGACATCGCGCACTTTGACAGACCTGCCGTCAACCGTCACTTCATTGTTGCGGGACAATAGGCCAAGATCGACTAATAGCTGGAACTTTTCAGCATGGCCTTTATAGCGCACTGTCTTGTATTCTAAGGTTTTGACATGCGGGAACGTCTTCGTCAATGTCGATGTGCCGCCAGAAGTATGAAATGCCTCCATATCGCCATAGCCATCGAAATGGATCGTCTCAATTTCGGACAATGAAGGAATTTCGATCAGCTTGCCGTTGCGGATGACGTGTGAAGGATCCGTGTAATGATCAAACACCCCTTCAAGAGAAAAAACGACATTATAATCAAGCGGCGGCTCGGGATTGACTGGCACACCTCCGACATACAGCTTAATGCTATCCACTTGGTCTAACTTTCCCGCACCATAGCCAGATAAGATGTTGATCATACCTGGCGCAACCCCTAAATCCGGAATAATTGTCACGCCTTTGTCAGCCGCTTTATCAGCCAATTCCAATACCGCATCCGTTGCGCCTCCGATATGTCCCCCTAAATCTACGGAATGCACACCGATTTCAATCGCCGTCCGCGCAACCTTTTCATTAAATGTGTAAAACAATGCGTTAATGACGATATCCCCAAGCGCCATCACTTCTTGCAGCTGCACGTCATTCGTCGCATCCAATGACAGAAGATCCAATTTTTCCGACATCAACTGCTCTGCAAAATTTTCCGCCTGCCTTATGTTCAAGTCTGCCAAATAGACTTTTTCAACCTCATTGCTTTTTACAAGATCCCGCACTGCTTCTTTCCCCATTAATCCAGCACCCAAGACGACTACTTTCATATAAACATCCCCTTTTTCAACGTAATCCTTTACCCTATTCCAACTTGCAACTTTTTCAACCCCTATTATTCTGTGTCGATTTGCGCCCGTTGCAGCTTACCGCTGAAATCAACATAGATGCTCTTCCATTCCGTGAAGACATCCAATGCTGCTACGCCCGAATCACGATGCCCATTCCCTGTTCCCTTCGTTCCCCCGAAAGGTAAATGGATTTCCGCGCCTGTCGTTCCTGCATTGACGTAAACGATTCCTGTATCCAAGTCCCGCTGTGCCCGGAAAACTTTATTGACATCACGTGAAAAGATCGAGCTCGACAAGCCATACATGACACTGTTGTTCACTTCAATCGCTTCCTCTAAATTTGCCACTTCAATCAATGAGACGACTGGACCAAAAATTTCCTCTTGTGCAAGCCGGCTATCCCATTTCACGTCTGAAAATAGTGTCGGTTCAAAGTAATGGCCATTCGAAAAGTCCCCATCAGTCAAACGATTGCCGCCCGATAGAAGAGTTGCGCCCTCTTCCTTCCCTATTTCAATATATGATTGAATTTTCTCAAGCGCCTTTCCGTTAATGACTGGCCCGATTTTAACAGACTCGTCCAATCCGTTGCCGATCGTTAGCCCTTTCATGGCCCCTACAAGCTTCTGTTCAAGCTCTTCCTTTACATCTTTATGCACAATGACCCTGCTGCATGCCGTGCAACGCTGCCCCGCTGTTCCGAAAGCACTCCAAAGGATCCCTTCAACAGCTAAATCGATATCTGCATCGTCCATGACGATGACCGCATTTTTTCCTCCCATTTCAAGCGATACTTTCTTTAAATGCTTACCGCCCGTTTCCGCTACATGCCGACCTGTGTCAGACGATCCAGTGAAGGAAATGACACGGATATCCGGATGCTCAATCATCGCCGTTCCGACTTCAGAGCCAGAACCAAACACGATATTGGCAACACCTTCCGGAAGTCCTGCCTCTTCAAAGATGAGCGCCATTTCATATGCCATCATCGGTGTTTCCGTTGCAGGCTTCCAAACGAATGTATTGCCCGCCACAATTGCAGGGAATGACTTCCAAGTTGCAATCGCAATCGGAAAGTTCCACGGAGTAATCAGTCCGACAACTCCGATCGGTGCCCTGACACTCATTGCAAATTTATCTTGCAGCTCAGATGGGACTGTTTCCCCAAACAGTCTTCGCCCTTCTCCTGCCATGTAAAATGCCATATCAATGCCTTCCTGTACTTCTCCGCGCGCCTCTTCAATCACTTTTCCCATTTCTTTCGTTAAGACTTGTGAAAGATGCTCCTTTTTCTCCTTCATGATATTGCCGATCGTATATAAATAATCCGCCCGTTTCGGGGCAGGGACCAAAGCCCATTTCTTCTGAGCTGCTTTTGCTGCTTTGACAGCCATGTCTACGTCTTCCTTCGTCGACAGCCTCACTTTCGCCAATTCTTCCCCTGTCGCCGGATTCAGTACGGCTGTATATCGTGCACCTTCGCCCTCTTGCCATGAACCACCAAAATAATTATTCAATTGCATGACTCACTTCCCCTTTCAAATTCGAATCTTTTGTAACCGCTTTCAAATTATCTATTTCGACATCTTATAGTAAATCCCTGCTTATTTTCTACAATAAATCATATGCTTGTCTATGAAGAAGTAGCACCTTCGCCTCTTTTAACACAATTAAAAAACTGCCCGGAAATTAATCCTGGGCAGTCCCTTTGTTTTGTTCCATATTTTCTTCCGTAGCATTATTTTCAGTTTTGAATTTCGGTGGCATGACCCGCTTAACGAAAAATGTCATGATCAACGCTACGATTGCAATTATCGTTGCAACAAAGAATGAAAAATTAATGCCGTCCAACATCGCCTGTTTACCTAATTCTTCTTGCATAGTAGCGATTGCAGCTGGATCTGTCGGTAGTTGACCAGCTGCTGCAGCAGATTGTGCAAGTTCAGCTCCTGATTTCTCCATGCGCTTCGTCATAACAGTAAGCAATAAAGCTGAACCGATTGCGCCTGACACTTGCTGTAACGTGTTATTCATTGCAGTTCCGTGTGGATTGGAGTGCATTGGAAGCTGGTTCAAACCATTTGTCATAATCGGCATTGTTACCATAGACATCCCGAACATTCGAACCGTATAGATCATCATTAAATAGTAATAACCTGAATCTACGGAAAGACGACTTAAATAGAATGTCGTAACAACCGTAATTGCAAGACCAGTTATAGCTAATGTACGCGCTCCATATTTATCAAACAGCCGTCCTGTAATTGGTGACATAATTCCCATAACAATTGCACCAGGAAGCATTAAGATTCCCGAGTGGAAAGGAGAAATACCACGAACTTCTTGCACGTAAAGAGGTGTCAAAATCATACCAGAGAACATCGCAATCGATAGTACAATCGAAATTGCGGAAGCTAATGCGAACATTGGGTGCTTATAAATTCTAAAGTCGAGCATAGGATCTTTCATTTTCAACTGGCGGACAATAAATGCTATCAAAGAAATAGCACCGATTATAATCGTGCCGTATACGATCGGCGCATCCCATCCTTGATCACCCGCTGAACTGAAACCGTACAACAATCCACCGAACCCAATGCTTGATAGGACAAGAGAGAAGAAGTCTAAAGAAACTTCCCGATTCGGTGTGATATTGCGGAATTTGAACAACGCAAAAATGATCGTAATGATAGCAAAAGGCAAAATAATGACAAACAGTGTCCGCCATGAATAATGTTCAACTATCCAGCCCGATAAAGTCGGCCCAATTGCAGGTGCTGTGAACATGACAAGCCCGAAAACACCCATTGCCGTCCCCCGTTTTTCAATCGGGAAAGCAGCAAGCATAACATTCATTAGCAACGGCATCATAAGTGCAGAACCTGATGCCTGAAGCATGCGGGCAGCGACAAGTAGGCCGAAATTAGGTGCAAAGATTGCAGCAGCTGTTCCAAGTGTGAACAAAATCATCGCTGTTATGAAGAGTTTGCGGTTTGTGAACTTTTGGATGAAGAACGCACTCGCAGGTATCATAATCCCATTTACCAACATATATCCAGTCGTCAGCCATTGAGCCTGCGAAGGTTTCACAGAGAACTCTGTCATGATCGACGGCAAAGCGATATTCAATAAAGTATTATTTAAAAGTGCTACGAATGCTCCGAAAAACAGAATGGAAATCATCCCGTAAGGAGGCTTTTCGTGCATTTTCTGTATATTATTTTCCAATTTAATTCCCCCATTCATGAGCTGTAGCCCTCATTTTCACAGCATGTTTAATAGTTTATACCCTCAGTCCAAAACAATCAACATTGGTAACCGCTTTCAAATAAAAAAATGTAAATATCGTTGGTGTTAGTGCTTTCCTTTTGATAAAGTAAGATTGAACCAACAGTACATTTATAAGGATGATATAAGTGAATGACCGTAAAACGCATGTATTATTAACCGCTCAAAGGCTCTTTACGAATAAAGGTTTTTTTACAACATCCGTGCAAGATATTATTGACGAATCCAAGATTTCAAAAGGAACTTTCTATAATTATTTCTCTTCGAAGAACGAATGTTTAATCGCCATTATAGAAAATGCCCATGAAGCATTCGTAGCTCAGCGGAGAGAAATTTTAGTCGGTAATCGGAAAGACGATAAAAGTATATTAGCCGAGCAAATTCTGATTCGCTTACGGCTCAATCGAGAAATGAAATTGCTTCCTATTTATGAGGCAGTATTTCATTCGAGCGATGATGAGCTTCGAAATTTTGTAAAGCAATTACATTACGATGAGCTTCGATGGTTTACAACACGTCTCATTGATGTTTACGGAAAGGATTCTGAGAAATATGTCGTCGATTGTGCCATCATGATTTACGGTGCGATTCATCAGCTTATCCATTTTTGGTCGGCAACATCTCCTAAATCCATTAATTTAAATGATTTAGTTCATTTCACGATTAGACGGCTGGATGCCATTATGTTTGATCTGATGAAAAACAAAGACTCACTTTTAGGTAAACATTTTTTGGATAATCTTTTCACAAATGAAACATCATCAACCATTATGAAAGAGCAACTCATTGCTAAATTGCAAAGTCTCCTAAACGGTCAACAAAAAGATGGACATGATAATCGACTGCAATATATCGAATTTCTTATAGAGGAACTTTCAGCAATGGAGCCACGGCTTTTCATTATAGAATCGGTCAACCGCTCCTTAAGGGAAGTATACGCCGATTCCAACGAAGCAAACCGTATAAATGAAGTTGTTTCTTTAACGTGGAAATATATAGATAAAATGCAATCATAATGATGAAACCTTTCCGTCCAATCACTCGTAGAACGGTTACTACAATGATTTAGGAGGAGTTCAGGGATGAATAATCATGAAATTGATTACAAGTTGTACGGCGATGACATGCAATTCGTAGAAGTAGAGTTAGATCCGAGAGAAACAGTTGTTGCTGAAGCTGGATCTTTAATGATGATGGAAGATGGCATTGAAATGGAAACCATTTTCGGTGACGGATCGAATAACTCAGGCGGCGGATTCATGGGCAAGTTAATGGGTGCGGGAAAAAGGATTATTACAGGTGAAAGTTTATTCATGACAACTTTCACGAATATAGGATCGGGCAAAAAACACGTTTCCTTTGCAGCTCCTTATCCCGGCAAAATCATCCCTGTAGACCTCAGCCAACATGACGGTAAAATTATTTGTCAAAAAGATGCTTTCTTAGCTGCAGCGAAAGGCGTGACAGTCGGCGTTGAATTTCAAAGACGGCTTGGCGTTGGGTTCTTCGGAGGCGAAGGCTTTATCATGCAAAAACTTGAAGGCGACGGCATGGCTTTTGTTCACGCCGGAGGAACCATTATTGAGAAAACTTTGAACCCGGGAGAAACGTTGCGCGTAGATACGGGGTGCCTCGTTGCGATGACACGGGATGTCGATTATGACATCGAAATGGTAAAAGGCATTAAAACAGCATTATTTGGTGGTGAAGGGCTATTTTTCGCTACCCTAAAAGGTCCAGGGAAAGTTTGGATACAATCATTGCCTTTCTCCAGACTTGCAAGCCGCGTATTTGCAGCAGCTCCTCAAACTCCTGGAGGCTCCAAGGATGAAGGAAGCATCGCAGGCGGACTGTTCAATATGTTAGGCGGTAAATAATTTTAGAAAATCCGATGGCACACAACGATGCGCCATCGGATTTTCTATTGAACAATTCGGACCTTACAAAAGAAGCCGTATGTGTCGCTTTTCCGAAGATTATCGATCGTTTGCGTTATGTCAAAAAAATGCGTGACATAGCGCTGCCGATGACATTCCTTTCGAAGCTTCATGCGCCATTTTCCAGTCCATAAGACTCTGTCTACTGCCCTTTCTCATTACGGACCATTATTTCAAGCGGATCCCCTTTTTCATCCATCATGGCAAAGATTCAGCAAGCGCTCTTTCGAACAAAATAATAAATCCGGACGGCTAATCCACCATCCGGATCGGATATCTATAGCAATACATACGCGATTGGTGTGACAATCAATATTGTTAATATAACGCGTTGCAGCCAAATAACGACTAATTTAGGAATTGAAATTGGAATTTCAGTCGACACGATGCATGGCACGACAGCCGAAAAGAAGATGATCGACGAAACCGATACGACTGCAATGACAAATTTGACAATCAACGCAGATTCAACGACTAACGCCGCTGGCAAAAACATTTCAGCAATTCCTAATGCACTCGCCTTCGCAATTAACATCGGTTCAGGTAACTGCACTAAAGCAGTAAACGGATAAAATAGATAACCTATCCAGTCAAATACCGGCGTATACTCTGCTAACACAAGTCCTAAAAGTCCAATCGACAAGATAGACGGCAAAATCGCCATTGCCATTACGAGTCCATCACGTAAATTCGTAGAAATGTTTTGTAAAAACGAAGGTGATTTTGAAACAACTGTCACAGCTTCCTGCCATGCCGCTGAAAATCTCTTACCATCCGGCTTCACTTCGGGCTGTGGCACAGCCCCTTCGTAATACTCATCTTTAATGAATTTCAATGGCCACAGATGAACGGTAATCGCTGTTACAATAAACGTGACGACTAATGTGACCCAAAAATACAAATTCCAAATACTCATCAAGTCAAGCGTTTTTGCAACAACGACCATGAAAGTAGCTGAGACTGTCGAAAATCCAGTTGCGATAATGGCCGCTTCCTTAGCTGTATACTTTCCTTCTTTATATACCCGGTTCGTTATTAAGAGCCCTAATGAATAAGAACCGACAAATGAAGCAACCGCATCAATCGCAGAACGGCCCGGTGTTTTCCATATCGGGCGCATAATCGGCTGCAATAAAACCCCGATAAATTCTAACAAACCATAGCTCACTAACAATGCCAAAAAGATGGCGCCAATCGGCACTAACAATCCGACTGGTATCACTAACTTATTTAGCAAAAACGGCCCCATGTCAGGATCGAACAGCCAAGCGGGACCAAAATTAAATACCAACATAATCCCTACAATTAATCCAATTACCTTAAATATCGAAAATACGATATCGACCGCTGATTTTTTCCATGTACCTGTTACAAACGGATAGATTGCCCCTGATAGTATGACAATTAGCGCGTAATAAGGAAGTGCACCAGCGATATTGTTTTGCAACCATGTAACGATATGGTCGAGCATAATGGAACTTTTTCCGTCAATGACAACCGGCACAAAAAACATAAACGCGCCAATTGCACTGAAAACAAAAAACTTCCAAATTCCTTGATTCGTTCTCGACTTCTCTTTCACCCCAATTTGAGCCATGAAACTTCCCTCCCCATATATAGGCTGTCCTTTATGAAAAAATAGCGTATGGCAAACTCTTTTGAAAAGCCGGGAATGAAGCCAAATGCTTTTCATTCCCGGCAATCACTTACCCTACAACCCGTTTCCCTTTTTTCAAAACTTGACCAACGTGATTCACACCAAACAAATATTGAAGCTCTTGATAGTTTGCTACATTCCAAATGACAGCATCGCCCAACTTACCGACTTCCAATGAGCCGACTTCGTCTTGCTTGCCGATAGCGCATGCTGCATTGATTGTCGCCGCAACAATTGCTTCTGCCGGTGTCATCCGCATGGAAATGCACGCTAGATTCATAACTAACGGCATCGATGTTGTCGGAGATGAACCCGGATTGCAATCTGTGGAAATTGCGACAGCTACGCCTGCATCGATCATCTTCCGGCCCTTTGCAGCTTCTTCACGCAAGTACAATGCAGTCGCCGGCAATAAACAAGCGATGACACCCGCTTCTGCCATCTTTTCGATTCCTTTATCTGATGCTTTCAATAAATGTTCAGCTGAAATCGCACCAACCTTCGCGGCAAGTTCCGCGCCCCCATAAGATTCGATTTCATCCGCATGAATTTTAGGGATTAAACCATGTTCTTTTCCCGCTTCTAAAATACGCTTTGACTGATCGGGCGTAAACACTCCAACTTCACAAAACACATCATTGAAAACGGCAAGCTTCTCTTCTGCAACGACTGGAAGCATTTCATCAATGATACGATCAATATATTCTTCTTCCTTGCCTTTATATTCTTGCGGCACCGCATGAGCCGCCATGAAAGTCGGCACTAAGTCGATCGGATGCGATTCATTCAGACGCTTCATGGCGCGCAGCTGCTTCAATTCCGTTTCCAAATCAAGTCCGTATCCGCTTTTCCCTTCAACAGTCGTTACGCCATGCTTCAAAAACGAGTCCAATCTTCGCGTAGTTTGCTCAATCAATTCCTCTTCCGTCGCCTCACGAGTCATCCTTGTTGTCGCATGGATGCCTCCGCCCGCATTCATAATATCCATATACGTTGCACCTTCAAGGCGCATTTCAAATTCTCGCTCACGGCTTCCTCCATAGACGACATGTGTATGAGGGTCAACGAGACCTGGCGTAACAAGCTTTCCCGTCGCATCGACAACTTCTGCTTCTCCCGCACGTTCCCGATAAATGCGCTCTAATTCTGCAGTTGTACCTACTGCCGCAATTTTGCCATCTTCTATCCAGACGCTGCCATCCTCAATTATGCCTAACTCCGACATTCCCTCACGCTTCCGCGGCGCATTATCACCGGCAATTGTTACAAGTTGTGCTGCATGTTTAATCCATACGTTATTCAAGAATTTCCACCTTCCATCATCGGGATGCGAACCCCTTTTTCTTTCGCCGTTTGAATGGCCAAGTCATAGCCTGCATCGACGTGGCGCGCAATGCCCATCCCCGGGTCTGTCGTTAACACTCGTTCAAGCCGCTCTTCCGCTTCTTTCGTTCCATCTGCAACAATTACCATTCCAGCGTGTTGGGAGTAACCCATGCCAACACCGCCGCCATGATGCACGGACACCCATGTTGCACCGCCTACCGCGTTAATCATCGCGTTCAATATTGGCCAATCGGATACGACATCAGAACCATCCTTCATCGCTTCCGTTTCGCGGTTCGGCGAAGCGACGGATCCAGAATCCAGATGGTCGCGGCCGATAACGATTGGTGCGCTTAACTCGCCGCTTGCGACCATATCATTAATGATTTTCCCGAAACGTGCGCGTTCTCCATACCCTAACCAACAAATGCGGGATGGCAAGCCTTGGAATTGAATTTTTTCCTGAGCCATTTTAATCCAATTACAAAGATGTGTATTATCGCTAAATTCACGTAAAATGACTTCATCTGTTTTCCGTATGTCTTCTGGGTCCCCCGATAAAGCAACCCAGCGGAACGGTCCTTTTCCTTCGCAAAATTGCGGCCGGATATAGGCTGGCACAAATCCCGGGAAGTCAAATGCGCGTGCCACGCCTTCATCCTTCGCTACTTGCCGTATATTATTGCCGTAGTCAAAAGTGACCGCCCCTTTATCCATCATGTCAATCATCGCTTGCACATGTTTTGCCATCGCTGCTTTTGAACGTTTCACATATTCATCCGGATCTGCTTTACGCAATTCTTCAGCTTCCGTCAAAGACATGCCCGATGGTATATATCCGTTCAACGGGTCATGCGCCGATGTTTGGTCAGTCAAGACATCCGGATTGAATCCTCGAACGATCATCTCCGGTAAAATATCGGATGCATTGCCCAATAAACCAATCGACAATGCTTTCCCTTCTGCTTTCGCTTCTTCAGCAAGCCGAATCGCTTCATCCAATGAATCCGTTTTAATATCTGTATAGCGGGTTTCAATTCTGCGGTCGATTCTCGTCTCGTCAACTTCAATTCCAATGCAAACGCCGCCCGCCATCGTCACGGCTAACGGTTGAGCGCCTCCCATACCGCCAAGGCCCGCGGTTACTGTAATTGTCCCTTGCAACGAACCGCCAAAATGCTGTTTTGCAAGCTCTGCAAACGTTTCATAAGTTCCTTGCACAATTCCTTGCGAACCAATGTAAATCCAACTACCCGCTGTCATTTGCCCGTACATCATTAAGCCTCTCTTATCCAGCTCATGAAATGTATCCCAATTGGCATATGCCGGAACAATATTCGAATTGGCAATCAAAACCCGCGGTGCATTGGCATGCGTCTTGAAAATGACAACTGGCTTTCCGGATTGCACTAACAATGTTTCATCATTCTCTAATTCTTTCAACGAGCGAACAATTGCATCGAAGCTTTCCCAATTCCGAGCAGCTTTCCCAATTCCCCCATAGACGACTAATTTTTCAGGATGCTCCGCCACATCTGGATGCAAATTATTCATTAACATCCTTAATGCAGCTTCCTGCTGCCAGCCTTTCGTATGCAATTCAGTACCTCTGTATTGAACAACCTTCTCCATTGTATCCGCTTTCATTTCAACTACCTCCCTTTCCTTACTTTCATTCTATAGGAAAGATTCAGAGAACATTTTATACATTTTTCTCTATTTTATATTTTTGCAACTCTTTTTTCATTCTTTCCATCTATGAATTATACTTTTCTTCAATATATTTAACGTTCCAAACAAAAAAGCATAACAGACGAATGATCGCCGTTACGCTTAAATTCGTTATTTTTTTCTGCTGCCTTGCAATTTTCGATAACGATAAGGAGTCATGCCATTTTCCTCTTTGAAGCATTTGCTGAAGTAGGTTGCATAAGTGAAACCTGCCGCCCGGGAGACTTCCTCGATGGACAGATCCGTTTTTTTCAAAAGTCTTTCCGCTTCATTTAATTTTATTTTCAATAACGACTTGCTAAATGATTCACCTGCTTCTGTCGAATACTTTCGGCTCAATGTGTTTTTATGAATATCCAATTCTTCAGCACAAGCTTCCATCCCCCATGAAGCATTCCGAAAATTCTCCTTCATAAGCTCCCGTACTTTATCAACGATTCGGTTTTCATTGGCAGCCTGTTGTTCCGACTGTTCTAAAAGCTTATTTACAAACGATAGGAACAGCTGGATAATTTGGTACATAACCCTCTCCCGAATAATCGTTTCAAAAAGGGAATGATATGCAGCTTCCAATGAAGGCGTCTGATAAGCATGAGCAATCATATACCTCCTGATTTGCGCTAAAATGCTCGTCAATCGCACACGTATCATTTCAGGATCCGGGAAGGGCGGTGATAGTGCTAAAAAATCCTTCTCCATCCATTCACGTATTTGAACAGCCTGTCTCTTTTCTAACATTTCCACCCATCGTTCTTGTTCTGAAGGAGATAAAAACGGATCCATTTCACGCCATTTAAGCTCTTCTTTCACAATTGACAAAATATCGTATCCGTCATAGAAAATTCCTTCTTGCACCTTGCGCAACTTTTGATAAAGGTCACGATAATTACTCTGACCGTTATCTGTATGCAAATAAATCGTCAATAAAGCATCCGACTGACGTTTATAATTTGAAAAAAATATGCTGTAAGCTTCCCGCAATGGCTCCTCTTCCTGCGAATAATGAATCGTAAACAAAAAATCGGAAAACGGAAAAACGCGGTAACGATCCGGGAAATCGAAATTCTTCATTTCACGGACGAGATTAGAAATTTCATCAATTTGTGACGGTGCAATCAAACTGACTGTCACCGGCCTATCCGGAACAGCATTTCCTACAAGCAAATCTTCATAAGAAACCATCTCTTCATTTGACGATGCTTGGCCTCTTAATTGCTCTGACTCATTTCTCCATCGAAACCTCATTTGCTGCACTTGTTTCAATAAACGCTCCGGTTGAAACGGCCGAAACAGCACATCCTCCGCCTTGCATGAAAGCGCCTTATAGACTGTTTGAAAAGTCCGATCAGACGATATGCCGATCCAATGAATATGTTCCGGTGGCTCCACTTCTCCCGACATCACATAATGCATATCAATAATGCACAAATAGGCGTCTTTTAAAATGTCTATTGGTTCCACAATTTCTACAGTCACATCGTTCCATTGCGATGTAAGAAGCCATTTCAACCCTTGTGCTTCAAGCGGATCTTGGATGAGCAAAGCTACATGCATGGACTGCCACCCCTTTTCTATCGTTCTATTGTAATTTTTCGAATCCAAACTATATACTGAAATATAGGAGTCTTGCAGAAAGGATGATTGAATTGGAATTTAACCAATCCGTTTGGACAGGCAGAATCGATGATGCAGATAACCGGGCAAGCTTCCGCTACCATCAAATTGTCGAACTCGCACCGCTTGATCAGCTAAAACATTGCAATGAAACTTGTGCAATTATAGGGTTCTCCTGTGAAGAAGGTGTCCGTCGCAATAAAGGAAGATTAGGCGCAGCGAAAGCCCCCGACGCTTTGAGAACTGAATTGGCAAAGCTTCCTTGGAAATTTCCCGAATCAAAAAAACTGCTCGATACAGGTACCATTTCCTGCACGGACGGCGACATGGAAACAGCCCAGCAAAACTTAGGACATGCCGTTAGTACGATCTTATCCTCCGGTGCAACGCCGATTATATTAGGCGGAGGGCATGAAACTGCTTATGGCCATTATTTAGGCATCCGCGATGCATTTGGACAAAATGCTTCGATTGGAATCGTCAATATTGATGCCCATTTTGACTTGCGGCCGTATGACGAGCAGCCTTCATCCGGGACAATGTTCAGGCAAATATTGGAGCATGACGAACATGCGAACTATTTCGTCGCCGGCATTCAACGATTTGGCAATACGCAAGAACTATTCGATCGAGCAGATAAATTAGGAGTGCTCTATGAGTACGAAGATCGTATGACTGACAGCAATCTAGATAACGTCCTTACTACATTGGAAGAATTCATCGAACAACAAGATGCAGTATTGCTCACATTATGCACAGACGTAGTAAATGCCGCATTCGCACCTGGCGTCAGTGCCCCGTCACCGTTCGGTCTATCCCCTTTAATAGTCCGTACGCTCATACGAAAAGTTGCCGGACACCCAAAGACGGTTTCATTCGACATAAGCGAAGTGAATCCTGCCGTCGATGAAAATGGCCGCACACAAAAATTAGGCGCCTATTTCGTCAACGAGGCAATTGCCTCCTTCATGGAAAAACAATAACACGAAGCCATCCAATCAGCAGGATGGCTTCCCTTCATTGAAGGCATCATTTATTCTACAAACGCCAGAACCCAAGTCCAAGCTCATAAATCCCCCAATAAAGGAATAAACTACAATCACAAACTCATACCCCCCGCAAAACGTTTAAACCCTTATTCCCCACGCATAAAGCCCTTCCATCCTCACATACATCATATGATCGAATGCACTTAACTCGCCTCATCGTGCGAATAAAAAGAGAGATAAATCCTACACTACTAAAATAGTATCACAATTCTGTCATCCAGCAATTAATTTATGGAAGAGATACACGACTTATAAAAATGCCTCGCATCAAAAAACAGATGCAAAGCACTTCCTTTAAAAAAGTAACGGGCATAAAAACGTTATGAAAATTGCGGTTAATATATACGCGACTGTACTTATCGAACCTTCTTCGTTACTCATTTCAAACATTTTCGCTGTACCGATTCCGTGGGAGGCAATACCGATTGACAATCCCCTTGCAACCGGATGGAAAACCTTCAAAAAATTCAATATCGGTACACCAAACACTGCTCCAAAAATACCTGTCACCATCACATACACGACAGTCAACGACGGGATTCCCCCGATTGACTTGGATATTTCAATCGCAATTGGCGTAGTTGCATTTTTCGGTATGATGGAACGCGCAACTTCCGGGTCGACTTGAAAAAGTAAACTTAAATAATATCCGCTGAATAAGCCAAACGCCGCTCCTCCAATGACACCAAATAAAATAGGCCATAAAAACTTTTTCACAGTCGGCAAATTAAAATACAGCGGATATGCCAGTGCAACAACAGCAGGACCTAATAAAAAATTCCATACTTCAGCTCCTTTCATATATTGGTCATACGGAATGTTAAAAAGTAAAAGAAAAAGAATAATTACGATCGTCGAAGGAATCAATGGCATCATAAATGGCTTATGGTACACGGCATAAAGCTTAAGCGCTCCCCAATAAGTTCCCGCTGTAATCAACAATCCGAATAGCCATATCCAAACGGAACTCATCGGCTCTCCCTCCTTCGGATGAACCATTGTACACTAAATGCAGTCACTGCAATCGTCAGAAAACTGCTCATCATTGTTGTTAGCACTGAAACCGCATTCCACGTTTTAAATAAATTCAAATACAAAATAATCCCAACGGTTGCAGGGATAAAAAATAATGTAAAATGCCGAACTAAAATTTGCGCTCCTTCAGTATGAGTGCTTACACTGGCATCCTTGAATACTATTAAAAAAATCAACAACAGTAATAAACCGATCATACTGCCTGGAATGGGCAATCCAGTCCATCGTTGTATTCCTTCACCAAGAAAATAGAATAGGAAGATGAAGATGAGTTGAATGATCCTTTTCATTCATATCGCCTACTTTCTCTAACTTATCGGCAAAACGGACAGATCTCATCCACAGAACTTGTTTTGTCGCTCTTTCCGAACTAGCATACAGCTCATTTTTAAAAACGTCAATGCGGAGGGAAATGGTCGGATTTTTTATTTAAAGAGCAAAACTGTTTACGTAAACTATTTTATGAAATAAATCTATCGCCTGTTCCTCCTCTACTCTAATAGACTAAATACAGACTATGAAATTGAGAGACTAAAGAACCATTCTAGATATAAGGAGAAAAAAACTTTTGAATATTTCGTTTAAAAGAGGTAGACTATACACATCTTTTTGAACATTTCGTCATTAAAAGGAGGCGTATTATTCTTGAAAGTTGAAAGCGTTTACAAAGAGAATGAGTCAATTGCTCAACAAACAGACTCGAACATTACAACGTCACAAAGTGGGGTCAATTTTGAAAAAGTCGCGGCAAGTCAAAAATTTAAGGCGTTAACCTCTAAAAAAGCCAAGTTCATCGTTCCAATGAGTATCTTTTTTCTTATTTTTTACTTCATGCTACCCATTTTAACTTCTTACACAAACATCCTTGAAAAGACAGCAATCGGTGACATTTCTTGGGCGTGGATTTATGCTACTGCACAATTTATTATGGCATGGGTGCTTTGCATCGTTTACGTGAAAAAATTTCAATCATTCGATAAAGATGCAAATGACATCATCGAATCGGAAATCAAGGAGGAAAGCCGATGAGCCCCACAGTGATCATTCTATTTCTATCAATCGTTATACTAACTTTGTTCATTACTTACTATGCAGCAAAAAGAACAAAAACTGCCGGAGAATTTTACACAGCGGGCGGCGGATTAACCGGATGGCAAAATGGTTTAGCAATCGCAGGGGACTATTTATCGGCAGCCTCTTTCCTTGGGATTGCAGGAATGATTGCATTATTCGGTTTTGATGGTTTCTTCTACAGCATCGGTTTTCTAATTGCCTACTTGGTCGTTATGTTCTTAGTAGCAGAACCGTTGCGGAATCTTGGCAAGTATACGCTGGCGGATATGATCAACTCCCGTTTCGATGCAAAAAAAGTCCGCGCCGCGGCCGCACTTAGCACCATTACAATTGTTGTCTTTTATATGATTGCTCAACTTGTTGGAGCAGGCGCACTCATTCAATTATTATTCGGCATCGATTATTGGATTGCCGTTCTAATTGTCGGTGTCATGATGACTATCTATGTATTATTTGGCGGAATGACAGCGACAAGCTGGGTTCAAATTGTCAAAGCTGTATTGCTTATGCTCGGAACTGTCATTATCGCAGTTCTTGTATTCGCACGTTTTGATTTCAATATTGCACATATGTTTACAGAAATGAAAACCGCTACCGAGCACGGTGAGGCATTCCTTCAACCAGGATTGAAGTACACAGTTCCGCTTGATACGATTTCGCTCATGATTGCGTTAGTGTTAGGAACTGCAGGCCTTCCGCATATTCTTATGCGCTTCTTTACCGTAAAAGATGCGAAAACAGCACGCAGCTCGGTTGTCACTGCCACTTGGATCGTTGGTATTTTCTACATTTTAACGATCTTCTTAGGCTTCGGCGCTGCTGCTTTCGTTGGACATGATGTCATCGTCGGAGCAAATGCTGCAGGAAACATGGCTGCACCACTATTGGCAGAAGCATTAGGTGGGGACTTGCTCATGTCATTCGTTTCTGCGGTTGCTTTCGCCACCATTTTAGCTGTCGTTGCAGGACTTGTTTTAACAGGAGCTTCTGCATTTGCGCATGATATTTACGGTCAAATTATTAAAAAAGGAAATATTACTGAGAAACAACAGATTAAAGCTGCTCGCCAGGCATCACTTTGGGTATCCGTCTTCTCCATCTTGTTAGCACTATTTGCACAATCAATGAATGTTGCATTCCTTGTTTCCCTTGCATTCTGTGTTGCGGCAAGCGCAAACTTGCCAGTCATTCTTTATACGATTTATTGGAAACGCTTCAACACAGCAGGTGCAATGACAGCAATGATCTCTGGTCTTGTCTCGTCTTTGATTCTCGTTGCTTTGAGCCCCAATGTCTTATCTCCGGTTGAAGGGGCTGCAATTTTCGTAGGAGACCCAATTTTCCCACTAACAAATCCGGCAATTATTTCTGTTCCGCTTGGATTTATAGGTGGGATTGTAGGAACGCTGCTATCAAAAAGCACCGACGAGAAGAAATATGCCGAAGTTACTGTTCGGGCGAACGTCGGGTATCGCGATTAAAAACAAAAATGGGGCTGTCCAATAAGTCCCTAAAATAGAACAGGTGGCGAAAAACGAATCGTTTTTCGCCACCTGTTCTTGTATTTTTCTCATTCAATACTGAAAGTAGCACGCGGACGCCGGCCACTTTCAGTAGATTGTGTGCCAATGCCACAATTCCGAATTCCGTATGCACCTTTTCGATGCCCCGCAGTGAGAATTTGCGGAACGACCGATTGCCCTTGATGTG
>NZ_JBBCZC010000027.1:0-51365 GCF_037144575.1 Sporosarcina sp. USHLN248 | reverse complement strand
TGCGCCTGGAACGGAAAGCGACGGTTGTCAGGGGTTCCCCATTTATTCTCCAACCAGAAAGGGACTATCACAGAAAATCAGTTTTCACTGACTTTCTGGACAGCCCCTTTATTACTATTATAATAATAATATTATTGCATCTTCTCTTCAATTTCTTTGATCAGTTGCTTTGCGCCTTCTTGGCTTAAGATTAATTTACCATCGATTAGACGCAAATTATCGTCAGACACTTCACCAGTAATCGAGCATGTCATATTTGGCATGTATTTCTTAAGAATAATTTTGTCATCGTCAACGTAAATTTCTAAAGCGTCTTTTTGTTCGATGCCTAACGTTCTACGAAGCTCGATAGGTATAACGACACGACCTAATTCATCAACTTTTCTGACAATACCGGTAGATTTCATGACAAGAATCCTCCTAAATGATTAAATTTTCGTCAAAATTCGACATATTTCTCTTGTCTATTAATCATCATACCAACTCTTCCAATTATCGTCAATAATAGAACTTATACATTATAGTAAATATAATAGATTTTTGGAAAAGACACTCTCTTTTCTTGTTATTCTACGCATAATAATAGGCCGACAAAAGGCGGAATGGTGGATATTTATAAGAAAATACGTATGAATCTTAATTTCATTGTATAGTACTTGATTGATAAATGAAAAAATATTGCTCGCAAAGACATATTTAAGTACATATAGTATTCTCTACTATTATATGTAGGAATCTATTCTGTTAGCATATGAACACATTAGGTTTCACTGATAGCACTTTTGTTGAAATTTAGATAAAATGGATAGCATAGATAAAACACTGGAGGTATTTTCGTGGCTGAACAGCAAAAAACTTTTTATATTACAACTCCTATTTATTATCCAAGCGGAAAATTTCATATCGGCACTGCTTATACAACAGTAGCCTCTGATGCAATGGCTCGTTATAAACGCCTCCGCGGATACGATGTCCGTTTTCTTACGGGGATGGACGAGCATGGTCAAAAGATACAGGAAAAGGCAGAAGAAGCTAATCTTCCTCCACAGGAATATGTAGATCAAATTGCAGAAACTGCGAAAAAACTTTGGGCTTTAATGGATATTTCATACGATGACCTCATTCGAACGACTGAAGAGCGCCATAAAAAAGCTGTTGAGAAAATTTTTAAAAAGTTTTTGGACAATGGCGACATCTATAAAGGCGAGTATGAAGGATGGAAATGTGTTCCTTGTGAGTCCTACTTCACTGAAGCGCAGCTCGTCGATGGAAATTGCCCTGACTGCAATCGGCCGGTAGACCGCGTGAAGGAAGAATCGTATTTCTTCAATATGAAGAAGTATGCGGATCGACTACTTCAATTTTATGAAGAAAATCCGACGTTCATCGAACCTGAATCGCGTAAAAATGAAATGATCAATAACTTCATTAAACCGGGGCTTGAAGACTTATCTGTCTCCCGAATGTCTTTTGACTGGGGTATTAAAGTGCCTGGCGATCCAAAACATGTCATTTATGTTTGGGTAGACGCACTGACGAACTACATTACAGCTTTAGGGTATGGTTCCGATGATGATTCCCTATTCCAAAAATATTGGCCTGCTGATGTTCATGTTGTTGGGAAAGATATTGTTCGTTTCCATACTATCTATTGGCCAATTTTCTTGATGGCACTTGATTTGCCGTTGCCGAAAAAGGTTTTTGCTCATGGATTTATCATGATGAAGGATGGAAAAATGTCTAAATCGAAAGGAAACGTTGTCTATCCTGAAATGTTAGTTGAAAGATACGGATTGGATGCAACACGTTACTTCCTATTAAGAGAGCTTCCATTTGGGCAAGACGGCACTTTTTCCCCAGAGTCGTTCGTAGAGAGAACGAATTACGATTTGGCAAATGACCTCGGAAACTTATTGAACCGTACCATTTCAATGATCAATAAATATTTTGATGGTATTATTCCAACAGAAGGATTGGAACCAACAGAATTCGACGAATCATTAAGGAGTTTTACAAGAGAGACAATTTCCAAATATGAAGCTTCAATGGAGAAAATGCAATTCAGCGTTGTGTTGTCTGAACTTTGGGCACTAATATCGCGTACGAATAAATATATTGATGAAACAACGCCTTGGGTACTTGCTAAGGACGAGACAGACAAAGGAAAATTGGGGGCGGTAATGGCAAATTTGTCTGCTTCCCTGCGACAAATTGCCGTATTGCTTCAACCTTTTATGACGAATGCTCCGAAGCAAATCATTGATCAACTGGGTCTCAATGATGATTTACTATTATGGGAAACATTGGGAGACTTTAATGCCGTTCCAACAGGTACGAAAGTAGTAGAAAAAGGAGTTCCTATTTTTCCGCGTTTAGATCCAGAAATTGAAATTATTTACATTAGAGATCAAATGGCAATTACTGCTCCACAAGAAAAAGAACAGGAAAAAGTTGAAGAGGAAATTGATGAAATTTCTATAGATGATTTCATGAATGTTGATTTACGAGTAGCTACAGTAACAGCTTGTGAAAAGATGCCGAAAGCGGACAAATTGTTAAAGTTACAGCTTGATTTAGGATACGAACAGCGTCAAGTCGTATCTGGCATCGCGGAGCACTATGATCCAGCTGCTTTAATCGGTCAAAAAGTAATTGTCGTAGCCAACCTAAAACCAGTGAAATTGCGAGGAGAGCTTTCCCAAGGTATGATTTTAGCAGGACAAGCGGATGGTGTATTGAAATTAGCGACAGTCGATCCAAGTTTGGCAAATGGTGCGAAAGTGAAATAATTCCTTTCAAAGGATATAAAAAGACGGCGGAACTTTACGCCGTCTTTGTTTTTTAATCATTTTGTTATATGTTTGTAACGAAAGAAATAAGCGGTTCAAATAAAATGAAGCTATTGTGAGGCGAAAATAATGTTTATTGATACACATGTGCATTTAAATGCAGACCAATATGAAGAAGATGTGAAAGAAGTTATCCAAAGAGCTTTGGATGCGAAGGTTGAAAAGATGGTCGTAGTCGGGTTTGATCGCAAGACGATTGAAAAGGCTATGGAACTGACTGAACAATACCCATTCATATACGCAGTGATTGGCTGGCATCCAGTCGATGCGATCGATTGCACGGAAGAGGATTTAAAGTGGATCGAGTCGCTTGCTTCTCATCCCAAAGTGGTCGGTATCGGTGAAACAGGATTGGATTATTATTGGGACAAGTCTCCAAAGGATATCCAACAAGAGCTATTTAGAAAACAAATAAAGTTGGCACAAAAATTGGATCTTCCAATTATTATTCATAATCGTGATGCGACCGCTGATGTTGTCCGTATTTTGCAAGAGGAGCATGCTGAAAAAACGGGTGGCATTATGCACTGCTTCGGTGGCAGTGTAGAAACAGCAAAAATTTGTATCGGAATGAATTTCATGATTTCGCTCGGGGGACCTGTCACTTTTAAAAATGCAAAAATGCCAAAGCAGGTGGCAGAGGAAATTTCATTAGACCATTTATTAATTGAAACAGATGCCCCATATCTTGCACCGCACCCGTATCGCGGCAAACGAAACGAGCCATCATTAGTGCCATTGGTAGCAGAAGAAATTGCTCGCTTAAAAGGGTTATCGGTAAATGAAATTGCTAAAAAGACGACAGAAAATGCACTGAAAATATTCCGCATAAATGAATAAAGAACGACATCGTCAGTTGAGGCAATTAACAATGTTTTCTTTAAAAATAACTAGTAAGCTTGCGGTCAATTTTTGAAATATATTCGTCTGGTGGAAAAGTTTTGCCCTTCGGATTTTTTGAAAGAACAATAATGCCTGGAAAGGCTATCGTCTGGGCGACCTTGCATCTATTGAAGCCCGAACATATTTACGTATAGCGTAATAGATTAGTTGACACATCGAAAAGGAACCTATATAATCAGCCGAGTGATAAAGGAGGAGTTTTTTTCATGTCAAATCGACCCATGGAAAATCTGTTCTTTACGTCATTGAGGAGTAAACAAATTGCTGTGATGGCAGTTGTATTCACACTTTTTGTTTCAATTATTTCATTAGTCCTTTTCGAGGGATCTAAAAAGTCGGTCACGCTAAACGTGAACGGTGAGCAAATAGACATTAAAACAAATGCACATACAGTTGGGCAACTTCTTTCCAATGAGGAAATTGAAGTTGCTGAACATGATAAAGTAACACCCTCAGTGAATACGCCGATCGAGGAAGGTTTATCGATTAGCTGGGAACAGGCAAAGTTAGTTGAGATTCAAACAGATGCAGAAAAAGAAACGTTGTGGACGACGGAAAAGAAAGTCCGAGATATTTTGGAACTGGCAAATGTCAAGCTTCAAAAACACGATGAAGTATTTCCTAATTTAGATGCGAAAATTGGGAAAGACAATCGCATAACAATCCAAAAAGCGTTTCAAGTTACACTTGTAGATGGCGGGAAGGAAAAACAGGTCTGGTCAACTTCGACTACGGTCGCTGACTTTTTAAAGAGAGAGAACATCCAAATGGATGAACACGACCGCTTGAATCGGAAAGCGGATGGAATGGTCAAACCAGGCTCCGTTGTTGAGGTCGTGCGGGTGGAAAAGGTCACCGATGTAGTGGAAGAACCAACGAATTTCGCAGTTGTGACACAAAAAGATGCCCAATTGCTCAAAGGCCGAGAAAAAGTGGTCCAAGAAGGCAAGAAAGGTACTGTAGAGCGGAAGTTCGAAATCGTTAAAGAAAACGGAAAAGAAGTCTCCCGGACTTTATTAAGTGAAAATGTCATCGAAGAACCTCAAAAGAAAATTGTCTCAGTAGGTACGCGTGTTATGATGGCAAGCGCCTCGACAAATGGCAATTCAACTGTGTCACGTAACAACTCGTCTTCCGGCGGCAAGGAGTTCTATGTGACAGCTACGGCATATACTGCTTACTGTAATGGCTGCAGTGGAAAAACAGCTACAGGTCTTGACTTGCGTGCAAACCCTAATTTGAAAGTAATTGCGGTTGACCCTAATGTTATCCCTTTGGGCTCTAAAGTTTGGGTAGAAGGCTATGGCTATGCAGTTGCAGGCGATACAGGCGGAGCAATTAAAGGAAAACGCATCGACCTGCATGTGCCTACGAAGTCTGACGCTTACAAATTTGGACGCCGGCAAGTTAAAGTAAAAGTTATGAATTAAAATCATCTACATGCATTTGGAATTGAACATATATCCGCAGGACAGCTATTGTCCTGCGGAGTTTTTTTGTCGCTGTAACTAAATAGCTTAAAGAACAGAGGGAAGTATAAGCATGAGGGTGCAAATGCAGAGTGACTGCATAAGGCATTGTTACGTGTGGATCGGCGTTCTACAATCTCTGTGCATTGAAGAATTGTACTTCTGCTTGTGGACATCGTAAAATTAAAAGATAGTGAAATGGTGAAAAGAGGATGCATGTGAAAATCAAAGAGATTATCGTTGTGGAAGGAAAGTCGGATACGGTAGCCATTCGGCGTGCGACTGGGGCGGATACGATCGAAACGAACGGTTCAGCTATTAATGAAAAAACATTAAGGCAAATTCAACTGGCGTATGAAACTCGAGGCGTTATCGTATTTACAGATCCCGATTATCCGGGGAGAAGAATTCGGGCTATTATTGAAGAAAAAATTCCAGGCGTAAAACACGCTTTTTTGAATAAATCCAAAACGATTGCAAAAAATGGGCAGAGCCTTGGCATTGAGCATGCTTCAGATGAAGATATTCGTAAAGCTTTGGAATTAGTCTATACTACAGCTTCTGAACAGGTGGAAGAAATTCCACTAGCTCTTTTATTGAAAGAAAGGCTGATCGGCCATCCTGAAGCGAAAAGAAGACGTGAACGGATTGGCGAGCTGCTGCATATCGGGCATGTGAATGGCAAAGGATTGAAGAAGAGGCTGGAGATGTTCCGGATCGGGCAACAGCAATTAAAGGAGGCCCTATCAGTGTTAGAGGAGGAAGAAGCGAATGAATAAGGATATTGCGACACCTATACGGACGAAAGAAATATTGGAGAAGCATGGATTTTCATTCAAAAAAAGCTTGGGGCAAAATTTCTTGATTGATCCAAATATTTTGCGGAACATCGTAGGCCATGCAGAGTTGACTGAGCGAACAGGGGTCATTGAAATCGGCCCGGGGATCGGTGCTTTGACGGAACATATTGCAAGAGCAGCGGGAAAGGTTGTTGCCTTTGAAATCGACGGCCGATTGCTTCCTGTGCTAAAGGATACGCTCTCTCCTTATCATAACGTGGAAGTAATTAATCAAGACATTTTAGAGGCTGATGTGCAAAAGATCATCGATGAAAAGTTGTCAGACTATGATGACATAGTAGTCGTTGCAAATCTTCCTTACTATATTACAACGCCAATCATTATGAAATTCTTATTGGAACGAATACCATTGCGCGGTATGGTGATTATGATGCAAAAAGAGGTTGCAGATCGTATTACGGCTGAGCCAGGCACGAAATCTTATGGGTCGTTGTCCATTGCTATTCAGTATTATATGGATGCTGAAGTTGCAATGATTGTGCCTAAAACGGTATTCATGCCACAACCGAATGTTGAATCTGCTGTTTTGAAATTGACGAAGAAGGCAGAACCGCCCGTTGATGTCATCGATGAAGAATTTCTTTTTGAAGTCGCAAGAGGATCTTTTGTTCAGCGTAGAAAAACTTTGTTGAACAATTTGCAGACTTCGTTGCCAGACGGAAAAGCGAAAAAAGAAGATATTTTATTAGCTTTGAATGAAACCGGGATTGAAGCGGCTAGAAGAGGAGAAACTTTGACGATCGAAGAGTTTGGGAAATTATCGAATGCTCTCTACAGGGATTTCCATTTTTCGCACAAATCTTAACAAAATTGTGGCGATGCAGGAAGAGAATGGTCAATAATTGTAAAAAAACAATTGACAAAAGGATTGTGTTACTGTTAAAATTTCTATTTTAATTGACAGAACTTTTTAAAAGTGTTATACTTATTTCCAGTGAGGTGTAAGCGACATGCCGAAAACATTAGCGGACATTAAGAAGTCATTGGATGCTCACTTAGGGAAACGTTTGCACTTGAGAGCAAACGGCGGCCGTAAGAAAACAATCGAACGGGCCGGTGTCCTACGTGAGACGTATCGGGCAGTTTTTGTTGTAGAACTGGACCAGGACGAAAATGCTTTTGAAAGGGTATCTTACAGCTACGCAGATATTTTGACTGAAGCAGTCGAAATAACAGTTCTGGATGATGGCGATGCGACAGCATTTGTCATCAAATAAGTATAGCATTTCTATTTCAATTTATTTTTTTAAAAATACTTATGCATTCATTTGCATAGGTGTTTTTTTATTCTATATGTCCATACTAGTTTTGTCAGTCGAAAAGGAGGTAAACCGAATGGCGAGAAGACGTGGTATTATGTCTGAGCACTTGAAAGAGGAAATTGCGAAAGAGCTTGGCTTTTACGATGTTGTTCAGCGAGAAGGTTGGGGAGGCATCAAGTCCCGAGACGCCGGTAATATGGTTAAGCATGCCATCAAAATGGCAGAGCGTGGAATGGCGGAAAGAAATAACAACGGATAGATTCACCTTTCATCTCACGAACGGCTGACAAAAAGGCTGTCCGGAAAGTTTCCAAGCGGAGCTTTCTTGGACAGCTTTTTCTATACAGCATCGTTTAATGTAGAAGTTTGACTTTGGATCATTGCATTGATGTTTGGAGCGACCGATGTACGTAATTCTGTGTAACGGGTACCAAGTTTCTCTCTATAACGGAGTCGATTTGACCAGCCAATAATCGTTTCGAATCAAGTCAGTTCCATTTCCGTCCAAGAACGAATTTATCGGGTACAATTTGAACGGCCTATGGTAAAATAGGGGAACATGACAAGCTGGAATGGAGGAAGCTGGATGTTGTATGAAAAAGCACCGGCAAAAATTAATCTGACGCTCGATGTTTTACATAAACGTCCGGATGGTTTTCATGAAGTCGAGATGATCATGACGACAGTCGATTTGGCGGATCGTGTTTGGCTGCGTCAAACGGACGATGGCCGAATAACAATCAAAGTTTCTGAACGGTTTGTGCCGAATGATCGGAAAAACTTGGCATACCAAGCCGCGGAAATTTTGAAAAAACGATACGGCGTTGTAAAGGGTGTTGAAATTACGCTTGATAAAAAGATTCCTGTCGCCGCAGGCCTTGCTGGGGGCAGTTCTGATGCAGCGGCAGTTTTGAGAGGATTGAATCGTCTCTGGAATCTTGGCATAAGTGCGGATGAATTGGCTCAGATCGG
This sequence comes from Sporosarcina sp. USHLN248, assembly GCF_037144575.1. NCBI lineage: Bacteria > Bacillati > Bacillota > Bacilli > Caryophanales > Caryophanaceae > Sporosarcina > Sporosarcina sp. USHLN248. Next base: position 43,050 of record NZ_JBBCZC010000027.1, on the reverse strand, counting down.
CTCTACTATTGGTTCGGACGTTTCTTTTTGTGTTCACGGTGGAACGGCGCTTGCTACAGGTAGGGGAGAGAAAATTGAGCATTTAAAAGCACCGCCAAATTGTTGGGTCATTTTAGCCAAACCTTCCATCTCTGTTTCTACTGCAGATATTTATCGCAACCTTGATTTGAATTCAATTGCCCATCCGGACACTTCAGCGATGATATCAGCTCTAAAATCAGGTGACTATGACAAGATGTGCAGTTCTGTAGGGAATGTTTTAGAGTCGGTAACGATGAGGTTATATCCTCAAGTTGTTGATTTAAAGGAGAAGATGGAAAAATTCGGAGCAGATGCTGTTTTAATGAGTGGCAGCGGTCCTACGGTGTTTGGATTTGTTAAAAACGAGTATCGAGTATCCCGTATTTATAACGGCTTGAAAGGCTTTTGTTCAGATGTGCATGCTGTTCGCATGTTAGGTGAACGGCTCAACCTTGATTAAACACGTACAATTATGTTAATGTTCAATTAAAACATTCGGATTAATACATATTGCGGCTTCCGCCCATATATGGTTAGCGGGATGAGTGACACATCGTTCTCTATTCGGCTAATGTTCAATAAACAATTGGACAAAGATAAAGCCTTCGGCGGATGTTGTGGATTTTGGGGTTTAAAAAGCCCAGAGGCAGTTTATCCTCGAGAGATAGCGTCAAAAGAAGATTGAGAGCGAGCCCAAAAATTCCGGGCGCAGAGGCGTGATTGATAGGAGTTGTTTTTTATGAAATGGAAACGGAGCGAACGACTTGTCGATATGACACGTCATTTATTAGAAAATCCGCATTCGTTAATTCCGCTTACGTTTTTTTCACAACGTTACCAAGCTGCCAAATCGTCAATCAGTGAAGATTTGGTCATCGTTAAAGAAACGTTTGAAGAGAATGGAACTGGAAAGTTAATTACTGTTTCTGGAGCTGCCGGAGGTGTCAAATATATCCCGACAGTAACGGAAACGGAAGTAAGGGAAGTAATGGCACTAACGAAAGGGATATTGAGTCATACTGATCGATTGTTGCCTGGCGGTTACTTATATATGACAGACTTCTTAGGCGATCCTAAAATGATGGATCGCATTGGGAAAGTGTTTGCTTCCGCTTTTGCAGAAACGGAAGTGGATGTCATAATGACTGTAGCGACTAAAGGAATCCCTATTGCTAACGCCATTGCAAGGCATTTGAATGTGCCGGTCGTCATAGTTCGTCGAGATAGTAAGGTGACGGAAGGATCGACCGTCAGCATTAATTATGTATCAGGGTCGACACGTCGAATTCAAACAATGGTATTATCAAAAAGAAGCATGAAAAGCGGTCAACGAGTAATGATTACGGATGATTTCATGAAAGCGGGCGGCACGATGATCGGTATGAAAAATCTATTGGAAGAGTTTGATTGTGAACTTGCTGGCACTGCCGTCCTTGTCGAGGCAGAGCATACGGAAGAAGTTTTAGTAGATGATTATATATCGCTCATTAAATTGCACGCTGTAAACGAGAAAGACCGTACAATTGAGTTGGAAGAAGGAAATTATTTTGAGAAAGGTGGAATCGTGTTATGAAATATGTAGCTACTGAAAAAGCGCCTCAAGCAATCGGGCCTTATGCACAAGCTGTCATTTCCAACGGATTTGTCTACACTTCAGGACAGCTTCCAATGACGCCGGATGGTTTGCTCGTTGAGGGAACAGTTGAAGAGCAGACAAACCAAGTATTTGAAAACTTGAAAGCTGTATTAGCAGAGGCGGGCACATCACTTGATAAAGTCGTTAAAGCAACGGTATTCATTAAAGACATGGATCAGTTCGCGGCGCTTAATGATGTGTATGCACAGCACTTTGGCTCCCACACTCCTGCCAGATCTACAGTGGAAGTAGCGAGATTGCCAAAAGATGCGCCGGTTGAAATTGAAGTCATCGCAAAAATTGATTAATAAAAAACTGTTCCGCTACTGTGGAACAGTTTTTTTGCGATTCATATAGTTCCTTCCTCACTTTTATTGATTTTCTTCTATAGTCCTATTTATTAAGAATTTGCAATAATGAAAATCGGATAAAAAAACTTTGGAAAAAACAAAGGATATTAAATACTTTTGTAGAATATAGATGGTGTGCCTGTAAATATAAAGGGAGTGGTAAAGAGAATGGAAGTTACAGATGTCAGGCTTCGAAAGGTAGAAACAGACGGAAGAATGAGAGCGATTGCATCGATCACGTTGGATGGGGAATTCGTCGTGCATGATATCCGTGTCATTGAGGGGAATGAAGGATTATTTGTAGCGATGCCAAGCAAACGGACACCTGAAGGAGAATTCAGGGACGTTGCCCACCCGATTAACTCGAATGCGAGAACAAAAATTCAAGAAGCAATCCTAACTGCTTATCACCAGGTAGAAGAGGAAGGAGTTCTTGAAGAGGCGGGAGCTTAACAACATACTTCAATGGTCTGGTAAACTTGATCAATCGATTGGGGTCGAGTTTGTAAATTCCGGATATGAATGTGCATAATTGCATTCTATTAACTTCCTGCGCTGATTGTAAGCTGCCCGAATAAGGAGCAGCTTTTTTGTTTTTACAGGCGATGAGCAAATCGTATAAACAGATTAGGAAAATGAAACGAATAATAGTAAAATAAAACATAATCCTTGTCAAGTGGGGATAGTTGAAAAAAATATACTTTTCAGCTATAGTCAATAATGAAATTATGGATGGGGGCCAGCACATGACGAATACATATGCAATCGTCCTTGCTGCAGGACAAGGAACAAGAATGAAGTCCGATTTATATAAAGTTTTACATCCTGTTTGCGGAAAGCCGATGGTCGAACATGTTGTCGATCATGTAATTGGCATCGGTGCAGATAAAATCGTTACCATTATTGGCCACGGTGCTGAAATGGTAGAAGGGACGCTTGGCGATAAAAGCGAATATGCCCTTCAAGCGGAGCAATTAGGCACTGCACATGCTGTTCAGCAAGCGGAAAGCAAATTAGGCGACTTGGAAGGCGTTACGCTCGTAGTATGCGGAGACACTCCGCTTATTAAATCCGAAACAATGCAATCGTTGTTGGATCACCATACAAAAACGAATGCAAAAGCGACGATTTTGACTGCAAATGCAGATGATCCTACAGGCTATGGACGTATTATCCGTGACGAAAATGGCAATGTTTTGCGCAATGTCGAACATAAAGACGCAACAGCAGAAGAACGCAAGGTGACTGAGATCAATACTGGCACGTACTGTTTCGATAACCGCGCACTTTTTGAAGCTTTGAAAAAAGTGAAAAATGACAATGCGCAAGGTGAGTATTACTTGCCTGATGTGATCAGTATCTTGAAGGATGAAAATGCGCTTATAGCTGCGTATGTCACAGACGACTTTAGTGAAACGATTGGCATCAATGATCGTGTCATCCTATCGGAAGCTGAAGCAGTATTACGCCGCCGTATTGCAGAAAATCATATGCGAAACGGTGTCACAATTATCGATCCGAGCAATACGTATATCGGTGTTGATGTCAAAATCGGCCGTGATACAGTGCTTCAACCGGGTACAATGATAGAGGGTCAATCTATAATTGGTGAAAAATGCGTAATTGGTCCAAACAGCCATATCGTCAATAGTGAAATCGGCAATGAAACAACCATTCATTCGTCAGTCATACGAGACAGCACGATTGGGTCAAGTACGACAATAGGGCCGTTCGCACATATCCGTCCGGATTCCAATCTCAGCGACAATGTCAAAATAGGCAATTTTGTTGAAGTGAAGAAATCAAAGTTAGGTGAAGGCAGTAAAGTTTCTCATCTTAGCTATATCGGTGACGCGGATGTCGGTACCCATGTCAATGTCGGCTGTGGCACGATAACAGTGAATTATGATGGAAAAAACAAGCATAAAACAACAATTGAAGATGACGCATTCGTAGGCTGCAATTCCAACTTAATCGCTCCAGTAACTATTGGAAAAGGGGCGTATGTTGCTGCAGGCTCGACCGTCACAAAAAATGTACCTAATCATTCACTTGCAATTGGTCGTGCACGGCAGGAGAATAAAGAAGGTTACGTAACAAAATTAAATCTAAAATAAACAGGGGGACCATGATGGCTAATCATTATCCTAACGATAAACTGAAGATATTCTCTTTAAATTCAAATGAATCACTTGCGAAGGAAGTCGCTGATGAAATCGGGCGCCCGCTTGGCAAGTGCTCCGTCAAACGATTCAGTGACGGTGAAATTCAAATCAATATCGAAGAAAGTATCCGAGGCTGCGATGTCTTTGTCATCCAGTCCACGTCTAACCCTGTCAATGACAATTTGATGGAACTCCTGATTATGATCGATGCATTGATGCGTGCTTCTGCACGTACGATCAACGTCGTCATGCCTTATTATGGTTATGCGCGCCAAGACCGGAAAGCACGTTCACGCGAACCGATCACGGCTAAGCTTGTCGCGAACCTTCTTGAAAAAGCTGGTGCAACTCGAGTGATTGCTGTTGACTTGCATGCACCGCAAATTCAAGGTTTCTTTGATATTCCGATCGATCACTTAGTTGCAGAACCGATCTTGACGGAATATTTCAAAGGAAAAGGCTTGGAAGGGGACGATTTAGTCATTGTTTCTCCTGACCACGGCGGGGTAACACGCGCCCGTAAAATGGCCGACCGCATGAAAGCACCAATTGCAATTATTGATAAGCGTCGTCCGCGACCGAATGTAGCGGAAGTGATGAATATTGTCGGTAATGTGGAAGGCAAAACAGCTATTTTAATCGATGACATCATCGATACTGCTGGCACAATTACAATCGCAGCGAACGCGATTATCGAAAATGGTGCCAAGGAAGTGTATGCTTGTTGTACACACCCTGTACTTTCCGGCCCTGCTATCGAGCGAATCGACAATTCAAAGATCAAGGAATTGATCATTACGAATTCGATCGAATTGCCGGAAAGCAAAAAATCACCAAAAATCAAACAGCTGTCAATCGCGAAGCTTTTAGGCGAGGCGGTCATTCGAGTATTCGAGAAAAAATCCGTCAGCACATTGTTTGAGTAATCTACCAACCTTAGTTTAATGTCGTCTGATTTTGGGTATTTCAATAGTTAGAATAACTTTTTTCTGGAAAGGTGACTAAACGTATGAGTACAGCAATTCAGTCGAAATCAAGAGAAGTTAAAACACGATCTGCATTAAACGCATTAAGAAAAGATGGTTATATTCCATCCGTTGTATATGGTTATCAAACGGAGTCTACACCAATTGCCATACAGGAAAGAGACCTGATCAGCACATTGCGTGAAGTAGGACGCAACGGCGTCATAAAGCTAAACGTCGATGGCAAAGTATTAAATGTCGTTTTGGGCGACTACCAAGAAGATGCCCTTAAAGGCGACATCCGCCACGCGGATTTTTTAGCAATCAATATGACAGAAGAGCTTGAAGTCGAAGTGACGGTACACTTAACAGGTGAATCGATCGGTGAAAAGGAAGGCGGAATTGTCCAGCAGCCTAATCGCGAGGTGACAATCAAAGTAAAACCTTCAGATATACCGGAAAACATTGAAGTTGATGTATCTAATTTGCAAATTGGAGAAACGATTTCAGTCGGAGATATTCGCCAAAAAAGTAAGTTTGAAATTCTAAACGATGATGATTTTGCTCTCGTTTCCATTTCTGCTCCTCGAACAGAGGAAGAGTTGGATGAAGCGGATGCAACAGATGGAGAGCCAGAAGTCATCGGAGAAAAAGAAGAAGCATAAGCAGGATAACAGAATAAATAGGAGCGCACGATTTGCCGTGCGCCCCTTTTTGCTTTGTAACTTGATTGTGCAATTGCACTACGTCAGGTGTAGAAATCACGCGACTGTGATAACTGTCTAAAAGCATTTCAAATAGTGAGAGACGATACACCATGCCGATTCAAGTTAAACCTTTGGCAAAAGACTTTTGATTATGAAAGGAATTATATGAGAAAGTTTGATTCGATGTGAAGGATCAATTATGCCAAAGATTCATTCAAAAGAACGCAAAGGAAGACGAAATATGAAAATGATGATCGGCCTCGGTAACCCGGGAAAACAATATGAAAAGACGCGTCATAATGTTGGATTTCAAGTTATTGATGAGTTAGCCGAGCGATTTGCGGCTCCTCCAATGCAATTGAAATTCAACGGAGCCTATACAATCCTTCATCGGCCAGAAGGCAAAGTGTTATTAGTGAAGCCTTTAACTTATATGAACCTTTCTGGTGAATGTGTAAGGCCACTGATGGATTACTATGACATTGACGTAAATGACATTGTCGTGATGTATGACGATCTTGATTTAGCACCTGGTCAATTGCGGTTGCGCCAAAAGGGGAGCGCTGGGGGCCATAATGGCATGAAATCGTTAATTGCCCATATTGGGACATTAACTTTTAATCGTGTACGCATGGGAATTGGCCGCCCGACAGGTGGCATGAAAGTTCCTGATTACGTCCTTTCTACTTTTAGCAAAGAAGAATTACCTCTAATTGAGGATATGGTGCAAAGAAGTGCGGACGCATGTGAGGAATGGTTGAAAAAGCCGTTTTTGGAAGTTATGAATACATTTAATCAGCAAAAAGAAAATTAAAATCATTGTGAAATGAATCGTTGCACTTTAAAGGAATAATCGTATTGTCATCTGCCTATACTTTCATAAAAAGGGGCCGATGAACATGTCGATACGTTATGCTTGCAGACATTGCAACACAGAGATCGGAAATATTCCGTTCGAGTCCGTGAAGGACGTCATCAATGACTTGAAAAAGTCTGATGAAGGACAAGGGGATCACTTCTTGGAATACGATCAAGACGGATCCATGACGGTCAAATGCATTTGCGAACAATGCGAACAATCATTGCGAATGTTTCCGAATTATTACGCTTTAAAAAAATGGTTACAATAGAGGTTTCTGCTTTGGCGCAAAATAAGCGCACAAAGCTTTTTCTACTTTAAATTATTTTTATTCAGTGGTGTAGTTTACGGACAAAATGATGAGGTGCGAAGGAGTGCATGATTTCTTCGCGTCGTCACAGATGAATAAAAATAAATTCCTCGGTAGATGAGAGCGTGTAAAAATACGGATTCCCTTATGCCGAGCTGAGATCGATTTTTTATAAAGAGAGGAACAAGATCATTGGATGCGCTTATAGATATATTTTTACAAGAAAAAGAGATTCATAATGTTGTGGAAGATCTGAAGGACGGACAGGATCGGCATCTTTTATCCGGCTTGTCTGGCGGTGCAAAATCTGTCTTTTTCAAAGCTTTGCAGCAATCTATGGCGAAGCCGATTTTGATCGTCGCTCCGAATATGCTGCAGGCGCAACGCACATATGATGATTTGGTCAAAATGCTTGGGGAAACGCATGTTCATCTTTACCCTGCGGAAGAACTGATTGCGGCAGATTTTTCCATTTCAAGCTATGAGCTTCGTGCAAACAGGATTGACACGATAGATCATCTATTATGTGTAGGTAAAGGTATTTATATAACGCCTGTTGCAGGAATGAAAAAACTGCTGCCCGCTAAGGAACAATGGTTGAAAAGTTCGTTGTCAGTTGAAGCAGACGGAGAGATAGATGTTCATTATTGGACAAATCAACTATCTGCCATGGGCTATTCACGTCAGGAGATGGTGACGACTCCTGGGGATTTTGCATTGCGTGGCGGTATTTTAGATATATATCCTATAACATTGGAAAACCCGATCCGTATTGAACTGTTCGACACGGAAGTAGATTCGATTCGTACTTTTTCGGCTGATGATCAACGATCAATAGAAAAATTGGATCGCGTGACGATATTGCCCGCTACTGAATTTATTTTTAGTCAAGAAGAGTTAGCTAAAATAGGAACGAACCTTGAACAAGCGCTTAGTAATAGTTTGAAAAAGATTAAAAAAGATGAAATAAAAGAACTGCTTATGCTAAATATGAACCGAGACATTGGTTTGTTGAAAGAAGGAATTATACCTGATGGCATGATGAAATATATTTCATTTGCCGATCATCCGCCTGCCTACTTAGGGGATTACTTTCCGCAAAATGGTGTCGTTCTTTTCGATGAAATTGGAAGGATTGTAGAAGTGGCACATGCCCTCGAATCCGAGGAGAAGGAGTGGTATCTGACCCTTTTAGAAGAGGGGAAAATCCTCCACGATGCTAAAATTTCTTTTTCTTTTGATGAAATGCATAAAATGATCGAGCAACAAAAATCATATCTCTCTCTTTTCATTCGTGCCATTCCGGGAATAACATTGAAAAAAACGGTTACATTTTCCTGTAAACCAATGCAGGAATTTCACGGACAAATGAATTTATTGCAAAATGAAATTGAACGATGGAAGCAAGGCAAATACAATGTCTTCGTCATAGCTGATGGCGAGGAACGGATGAAAAAGATCCAAGCGATTTTAGCGGATTATGATATGAAATTCTCGCTAAACACAAAGCCGTCCAAAGAAGGTGGAACTTTAACCATTTTAGACGGTGACTTGTCCGCGGGATTCGAATTGCCTTTTCAGCGCCTTGCTATCATAACAGATGCCGAGCTGTTCAAAGGGAAGACAAAGCGAAAGTCGCGCCCTCAAAAGATGACGAATGCTGAACGAATTAAAAGCTATTCGGAAATAAAGCCCGGTGACTACATCGTACATGTCCATCACGGAATTGGTAAATACTATGGTGTTGTTACATTGGAAGTTAATGGTGTCCATAAAGATTATTTGGACATTAGATATCGAGGCGAAGATAAACTATTCGTTCCGGCAGATCAAATCGATCTTATCCAAAAGTATGTTGCCTCCGGTGAAAAGGAACCGAAGCTGCATAAATTGGGTGGCACTGAATGGACGAAGACAAAGAAGAAAGTAACAACGGCAGTAAAGGATATTGCAGACGATTTGATCAAATTATACGCAAAGCGGGAATCAGAGAAGGGATATGCATTTTCTCCTGATGACGATTTGCAACGGGCATTTGAAAATGCCTTTCCGTATGACGAAACAGAGGATCAGCTGAGGTCCATTATTGAAGTAAAACAGGATATGGAAAGAGAGCGTCCGATGGATCGTTTGCTTTGTGGAGATGTCGGCTATGGGAAAACAGAAGTTGCCATCCGAGCGGCTTTTAAAGCGGTGTCAGATGGTAAGCAAGTTGCCTTTTTAGTGCCGACGACCATTTTGGCTCAACAGCATTATGAAACGATGAAAGAGCGTTTTTCCGGATTCCCGGTCGAGGTGTCATTGCTCAATCGATTCCGCACAAAAAAAGAGCAGACGGAAACATTAAAAGGATTGAAAGCTGGAACGATTGATGTCGTTGTTGGGACGCATCGTCTTTTATCTAAAGATGTCGTTTACCATGACTTAGGGCTGCTGATTGTGGATGAAGAGCAGCGTTTCGGTGTAACTCATAAAGAGAAAATTAAGCAATTGAAATCAAATGTGGACGTCCTCACGTTGACGGCAACGCCGATACCGCGTACCTTGCATATGTCTATGTTAGGCGTGCGCGATTTGTCTGTTATTGAAACTCCGCCAGCGAATCGATTCCCTGTGCAGACGTATGTAATGGAGCATAATTTGCCGCTTGTCCGGGAGGCGATTGAACGTGAAATGGCACGTGGAGGACAGGTGTTTTATCTATATAATCGCGTCGAAGATATGGCGAAAAAGGTAGATGAAATCAAGCAGTTGGTTCCAGATGCCCGCGTTGCTTTTGCACATGGCCAAATGGGAGAATCTACGCTTGAATCTGTTATCCTATCTTTCCTCGAAGGAGAATACGATGTTCTTGTAACGACAACGATCATTGAGACGGGAATTGATATTCCGAACGTCAATACATTGATTGTCCACGATGCAGACCGTATGGGCCTCTCACAGCTTTATCAGCTCAGAGGGCGTGTTGGCCGATCCAATAGAGTAGCTTACGGGTATTTCTTGTACCAGCGGGATAAAGTGCTGACAGAAGTTGCGGAAAACCGATTACAGGCAATTAAGGAATTCACTGAATTAGGCTCTGGATTTAAAATTGCCATGCGGGATTTATCGATCCGCGGTGCAGGGAACTTGTTAGGTGCCCAGCAACATGGATTTATCGATTCGGTTGGATTTGATCTTTATTCTCAAATGCTGCAAGAAGCGATTGAAGAAAAACAGACGGGCATTGTGAAATCAGAAATTCCTGATGTAGAAATTTCATTGCCAATTAACGCTTATTTGCCAGATACGTATATACGAGATGGCTTCCAAAAAATCCAAATGTACAAACGAGTAAAAGCAATAGAGACGGACGAAGATTACACAGAGCTTGTCGATGAAATGACAGACCGTTTCGGAGATTTACCTTTAGAGGCTGATCTATTGCTTCGTGTTGGCAGAATAAAAGCGTGGGGAAGACTGGCAGGCGTTGAATCCATCAAAAAACAGCGATCCATTATTGAAATTATCCTTTCGCAGGAAGGAACAAACCGTGTTGACGGCGGAAAAGTTGTATCGGATTCAATGAAATTTGGCCGTGCAATTGGTTTTAAAATGGAAGAAGGCAAACTCATCCTAACAATTGACGAAAAACATGTTGGAAAAATGACCGAGTTCGATGTTGTAGAGGAAATGATGGAAATTCTAAAGAATGCGTTGAAAGAACAAAACTCTAATGCCGTGTAAAGGTACTGTTGCATAAAATGTCCATGCATGAAGCATACTATATCCGAACGGAAGACGGTTTTCAATTTTGGGAAAGTGAGGCATCATGCATGAAAGCAACAGGTATCGTGCGGAGAATTGATGATTTGGGAAGGGTTGTTATTCCTAAAGAAATTAGACGAACCCTCCGTATTCGAGAAGGAGATCCGCTGGAAATTTTCACTGACCGGGATGGAGAAGTCATTTTAAAAAAATACTCCCCTATTTCCGAATTAGGTCAATTCGCGAAGGAGTATGCAGAAACACTATATGAAACATTAGGCACGCCCGCTCTCATTAGCGATCGAGATGAAATGATCGCGGTATCCGGTTTATCGAAAAAGGACTATTTAAACAGGCAATTGACTCCGGATGTAGAAGAAGTGCTGTCTGGACGCACAATGGTAATGGAAAAACTTGAAAAAGCAGTTGAATGGGTACCAGGACAAGTAGAACAGGTTAAATCATATTGCATCATGCCAATTGTTGCTGGCGGCGATACGATTGGAGCCGTTTACTTACTGTCCAAAGTGCATTTTTTAGGGGAAGCTGAACAAAAAGCAGCAGAAACAGCGGCTCACTTCCTCGCAAAACAAATGGAACAATAAAAAGCAGCCTGCAAGCACCAAAAATTCGGTGCAAGTGGGCTGTTTTTCATTAATATATCCGCGATTTATTCAATTGCCTTCAAATCTATCTACTATCTCTTTGATAATCCGCTTCGGCGCTAGCGGATGCCTCCCGCCATAAGCCTCGCCAGCGTTTGCACGCTGACAGTCTTATGGCTTCGGCTGCCGCTTGGAAGGCGCCTGCGCTGCTGTTACACTTATAATTCTTTTCTCCCCAAATAATTACAGAAACGCATAACCACCATTCAATACGCATTAAATTGGATTCGAAACGCATAACGCTCATAAAGCACGCATAAAACTGCTTTTCCACGCATAACTGCTTCCGTCCCACTCATAAAGTCAGATGCAAACGCATAAATCTATCTACTATCTCTTTGATAATCCGCTTCGGCGCTAACGGATGCCTCCCGCTATAAGCCTCGCCAGCGTTTGCACTCTGACAGTCTTATGGCTTCGGCTGCCGCTTGGAAGGCGCCTGCGCTGCTGTTACACTATAAGTTTCACTCCATATTACTAATGTTGCATAAAGAAATGATTGAGTATTCGGTTTAAAAATATATAAAATTTTGCCGAAAAGACAATTACCTTAATAGAGGTAGCGCTGTCCATAGTTTTTTACAAATAGACTAAGGGAATCGGTTAGAGGTTCATCATTATGGGCCTCTAACTTTCCTAAATTGTCGTAACCATTACCGAGCTTCTTTCCAAAGTGTCGCCTTTAACCAACGAGTAATTTGTAAAAGTGACTTTTTGCTTTCTGTATTGGATTGGATAAGCTATGAATCATAATCGGGGCGATCAATCAATGAAATTGTCGTATTTACAATTCATTCAATTGCTATCATTATACTCCGTCCGCAACAATGAAAAGATGAGCGCATCGTGAGATTCATTATTTTGATAGAGATATCCCCTTAATAAGCCTTCCTGAACAAAACCAAATCGGTGTAATAAGCGTATCGAAGACACGTTCTCCGGGTACGTGATGGCACCCATTCTAAACAAATGTAAATCTTCAAATGCATATTGTAATACCTTTTTCACGGCTTCGCTCGTTATGCCTTTATTCCAATGGGAAGGGTGCAGTTCATACCCAATCTCAGCCTTCTTGCTCCATGTGCTAAGATTATTCAAACCGACTGTTCCAATAAAGTCGCCTGTCTCCTTTAATACAATCCCCCAACGGATGCCTCTTTTGCTTTCATAGGTGCTTTGCATGGATTGGATTATTTTTGTAGCATCCTCTATACTTTGCAAGCTATCCATCCCATAGTATTTCGTAACTTCATCTTTAGACATAATTTCAAAATAAGGACATGCATGTTCCTCTTTTATTTGAATCAATTGTAACCTGTCTGTTTCTAATAAAGGAAAACCCATTATCTTTAACCCCCAATGCTGTCAGTGTATTTGGCTAAGAATAAAAATAGAATATAAAAGGCAGAGCATATACAACTGGTTATCAATCTATTATATAACGCTTTTCGAAAAAACAATCTATTTATTTTTAGAATCGTTGTTTAATATGAGAAACAAAATCGTAAGCTCTGCAGGAAAGCGATTCATTTAAGCTGCGAAACTTCAAATGAATCGCTTTCTTTTTGGTGTTCCGATAGACTGTTTATATTCCTCTTAATTGGAATCGCTTTAACGAGTAAATTTGCCGATGATATAATAAGGCTAATCTATAGTAAACGAGGAATTACAATGGTCAGCAAAGAGTGGAATATGAAAACGTTCATGAAAGGTGCGTCGATTTTGACGATTTCGGCCATCATCGTCAAGCTGCTTGCCGCGGTGTATCGAGTTCCGTTCCAAAATTTAGTAGGCGATAAAGGATTTTATATTTATCAGCAAGTGTATCCGTTTATCGGGATTTTCATCATTTGGACATCCTATGGATTTGCTGTCGCGGTGTCCAAGCTACTTGCGAGCAGCAAAAGTGAACGTGAATCCAAAACGGTAAAACGCATCGCCTTGCTTTATTTGTCGGGCCTTTCCGTATTGTTTTTTACTTTATTAATGGTTTTCGCTCCATTTCTATCAAGTTCAATGGGGGATCCTGAACTAACTTCCTTGCTGCGTGCAGGTGCATATATCGTTCTCGTCATGCCGATGCTTGCAGTATTGAAAGGATCGTTCCAATCGACAGGGAATATGACGCCCGTTGCTGTATCGAATGTTGCTGAGCAGGTATTCCGCGTCTCGATTATTTTGATTGGGACATGGATAGCTGTGCGTGCCGGTGCTTCACTTTATAGAACGGGTGAAGTGGCGATGTGGGGTGCGGTAATCGGGCAAGCGATGGGCGTTCTGACTTTGCTGCTATTTTACAGAAATGAATATAAAGGTCCTGCTGAGCGTGTTAACAGATGGTACATCGTGAAGGAACTAACGCTCATCAGTTTAAGTGTTAGCGCAAGTTCCCTTATTTTACTGTTATTTCAGCTTGTCGATTCTTTCACGGTTTTCAATAGTTTGCTTGCGAAAGGTATTACTAGTGAGACAGCTATGGAACTGAAGGGCGTCTACGACCGGGGACAGCCGCTAGTTCAAATGGGGATTTTAATCTCTTCAACATTAGCGTTAGCGATTGTACCGCTAATTGCCCATCACTCTTCTAAAAAAGAAGGGAGAGGTGCGGAGCCGTTTATTCAGTTAACCTATAGAACCGCGTTTCTTTTTGGATGGGCTGCTGCAATGGGTCTAGCGCTCGTTCTTCCTTATGTAAATGAAATGCTTTTTGAAACACGGGACGGTTCCGTTGCGCTCATCATTTTCTGCTTCCAAATTTTCTTTTTGTCGCTCATCTTGCCGTTGACAGCTATTCTGATTGGGGCAGGGAAAGTGAAAATACCAACGTTATTGCTTTTTGTCGGGCTAACTGTAAAGGTTTTTGCGAACAAACTACTTGTTCCGCGATACGATATTATTGGCGCTTCAATCGCCGGCAATATCGGCTTCGTCATAATTGCCGTGGGACTGCTATTTTATTTTAAAAAAGTGTGGCCGCTCAACTTAGCATCAAAGCGATTTTACAGTTGGCTGTTACTAGCAACTGTAGCGATGGCGGCAGTCATCTTGCCATGGATGATCATAGCGGACGGATATCTATTCGATAACATTTCTTCCCGGATAGGGGCGGCCTTGACAGCTTTGACAGCTGTAGTTTTAGGTGCATCCGTATTTCTGATCATCATTATGAAAGCGCGCCTGTTTGCGGAGAAAGAATGGTATTTGCTGCCGTTCGGAAGAAGATTGGCGTATGTTCAGTTATGGCTTACTAAAAAAAGAAGGTGAACGGATTGAATACAATCACAATAATCGGCCTTGGCGCCGGAGACTTAGACCAATTATCTTTAGGTATCTACCGAAAATTGAAGGAAGCGGAATTTCTTATTGTTAGGACGGAACAACACCCGGCAATTGAGCAATTGAGAGCGGAAGGAATAAAAATCGACAGCTTTGATGAAGTGTATGTGGAAAACGATGCGTTTGAAACAGTCTATGAAGAAATAACAGAGAGGCTGTTGGCCCTATCTAAAGAAAAGCACATCACGTATGCTGTGCCTGGACATCCGTTAGTAGCCGAGCGGACCGTGCAGCTTTTGATCGAAAAAGAAAGGGAAGGCTTCGTGAAATTACAGTTTGCCGGCGGAAACAGCTTTTTAGATCCGATTTTTGCGGCGTTGCGAATTGATCCGATTGAAGGGTTCCAGCTAGTAGATGGAACGGATATGAAGCGCGATGATGTACAGATGACACAACATGTGCTCATTGGACAAGTATATGACGCATTTGTTGCTTCCGAAGTGAAGCTATCCCTTATGGAAAAGTATGCATACGATCATCCAGTTACAATTGTAACAGCAGCGGGTTCTTCATCAGAAAAACTCCGCACAGTGCCGTTATTCGAACTTGATCGCGAGACGGAAATCGACAATTTGACGACAGTATATGTACCGCCGGTTATCGAGCGGGAAAGGCGATTGAAGGAATGGTCCGCATTTAGAGAAATCATTGCTACACTACGTGCCCCAGATGGGTGCCCTTGGGATCGTGAACAGACACATGAATCGCTGAAACGCTATTTGATTGAAGAAGCGCATGAACTATTACAAGCGATCGATCAAGAGGACGATGAAGGAATGGTCGAAGAGTTGGGCGATGTTCTGCTGCAAGTATTTTTGCATGCGCAAATCGGGGAAGATAATGGCTATTTTGCAATGGAGGACATTTTACAGGCAGTTGGAGAAAAAATGATCCGTCGCCATCCGCATGTATTCGGTGATCGAAATGTGGAAAATTCCGATGAAGTTTTGAAGAATTGGCAGGAAATCAAAAAAGCTGAGAAGCCACAGGTTGAAACTCTGTTGGAAGGGCAAGAGCGTCATAGCTCCTCATTGCTCACATCTTTCAATTACCAAAAGGAAGCAGCGAAAGTCGGCTTCGATTGGCCGGACATATCAGGTGCTTTTGACAAATTTGAGGAAGAATGGCAGGAATTCAAGGAAGAAGTGGCGAATGGAACGAAGCAGAGCCAAACGGATGAGTTGGGGGATGTCCTCTTTACATTGGTCAATCTATCCCGTTTCTTAAAGCTGTCACCAGAAGAGGCGATGCAGCATGCCAATCAAAAATTCAAATCGCGGTTCAGCTATGTTGAGCAATGTGTTAAAGCAGGTAGAGGCGATTTTAAAAACTATACATTAGATGAATTGGAAGAATTTTGGCAGCGAGCGAAAGGAAGGGAAAAGAAATGAGATTAGATAAGTTTTTGAAAGTATCGAGGCTAATTAAAAGAAGAACGTTAGCAAAGCAAGTGGCCGACCAAGGAAGAATTACAATTAACGGAAAAGTTTCTAAAGCTTCTTCGGTCGTAAAAGCAGGTGATGAACTGTCCATCAGATTCGGGCAAAAAGTGGTTACGGCAAGAGTCGATGAACTAAAGGAATCGACAAAAAAAGAAGATGCCGCATCGATGTATACAATTTTAAAAGAGGAAAAGCTTGAAAAAGTGGAACCGGAATTTATTGATGATGAAGATTAAGTAGAAAGGCAATTGTGTCATTTCATAGCTGAAGTTCTTGTGCAGTATTTCGGTATTGTTTTGGAAACTTTGCAGCAACCATTGGAGTGCATAGAAATCAATCCGCATGACAGGAAAATTCCCTGTCATGTTTTTTTATCCTCTTGCATAAGATGGCTGTGAACGTACAAGCAAAGGAGGAATAGTATGCAAATCCAGACGGATAGTCCAACATACGCAATTCCATCGGGTGATCATGTCGTCACGATGCGAAACAGAAAACGAATGGATATTACATCTGTAAAAACGATTGATCGTTTTGATCAAGAGGAGTTTATCGTAAGGACATCGCAAGGTGTTTTGCAAATTCGCGGGGAGGAGCTGCGCATCGTCCATTTAGACGTTGATAAGGGTCTTCTCACATTGGAGGGAACGATAGCAACAATACAGTACGATGAAGAAGAGTCAGGGTCTCGTAATTTCCTCCATAAATTATTTGGATGAGCCTCTCTGTCCAGTTTCTTAGTTTGCTTGCGATGATCGGGACAGGGATAGGTGCCGGAGCAATAATGGACTTGATCGGCACCGGCGTTTCAGCAACTCGGAAAGGGTCCTTCATCCGTAGACATGCCGTATGGTTTGAAGTGATTGGCTGGATCATCATCGGCAGCGCGTCTTTCTATATTCTTTTTCTTGTTCGGGATGGAGCTTGGAGAATGTATGATCCATTTGCACAAATTTCTGGAATGTTACTGTATGCGTCTGTATTCTATCGTCCTTTCCGCTTCGTTGGAAGAGTGATCCAACTGTTGGTGATTAGGCCGATCGTATTCGTCATCCGCCTAATCGTCAACATAATCCGTTTTATTGTACGGATGATTATAAAAATCATTCTTCTCATCATCTCCCCTTTTACATTGCTATATCATTACATTTCGAATAAAGTCTTTAAAAATACTAAAGGATAAGGTATAATTAATAGACTTATCGAATTTCTGTTGTAATGAGAGGGAGTGCAGGACATGGAGCAAAGGAATAGGAAACCATCCGCAACCGTTGCATCGATTGAAACTGAATATGTCCGCTCGTTGCGTAAAAAAGAAATTTGGAGACATAAACAGAAAAGACGTCTTCAAAAAAGGCTTATTGTCTACGCTGTTATCACATTCGTCATATTTGGAGGATTAACGAATACGTTTATCCAGCAAAAGCAGACATTGAGCGCAAAAGAAGCTGAAAAAGAAAAAGTGCTTGCACAACTAAGCGAAGTTCAGGAAGAGCAGGAGATGCTCAAGAGGCAGCTTGTGAAGTTGGATGATGAGGAGTACATTGCCAAGCTTGCACGAAAAGAATATTTCCTGTCGGATAAAAATGAAATTATCTTTTCGGTTCCTGAAAAGAAAAAGACAGATAAAAAAGATGACGGAAAAGAGTAGTCTTATTGACACTCTTTTTTTGTTGGCTATAATGAAAGTAAGGATCTTGCAATTTTGCAGGACTCGCCCATACGGTAAAAAGGCTTCTAACAAGGGGCCGTTTAAATCTTAAGGAGGAGCATTTTTTTTATGTCAATTGAAGTAGGCAGCAAGTTACAGGGGAAAGTTACAGGAATCACAAACTTCGGGGCATTTGTTGAGCTGCCGAACGGTTCAACTGGTCTGGTCCATATTAGTGAAGTGGCGGACAATTATGTAAAAGATATTAATGACCATTTAAAAGTAGGCGACATGGTTGAAGTGAAAGTGATGAATGTCGGAACAGATGGCAAGATCGGGTTGTCGATTCGTAAAGCGAAGCCTGAATCCGAACGCCCTCAACGCCCTCAGCGTCCTCGTCACGGCGGCGGTCGACCAAACCAAGACCGTCCAGAAAACTTTGAGCAAAAAATGGCAAAGTTTATGAAAGACAGTGAAGAACGTTTATCTACTCTGAAGAGAGCAACTGAGTCTAAACGTGGTGGCCGTGGTGCAAGAAGAGGATAACTTGCTGGCTGTTTCAATCTAAGAGTTGAGTTTGGTATAGATCACAAAAGCGATTTTACAGTCGATTTTCGGCTGTAGAATCGCTTTTTCCAATATGCCGGTCCCACTTAGGGTTTACTGAACAACCTAAAATCTCGTGTAAATAAAGGGCTTCATAACCTTTTTGTCGAAGGTTGGAGCAATATGATGGTATGAAAAATACTCGTAAACGGACGAAAATACCCGCAAATCGCATTGAAGGACTTACCGTGTATGATTACAACGCAAAACAGATGATCCTGCCGCACGAATTCTTTTTACCATTGGGAGGGCAGTTGATCCCTGATAACCGTTGGGTTCGCATGGCTTCCATCATTTTGTGAGCGGACCTTGAGGAATATCTTCCAGTCACTCGGTGATACCAATCAAGGAAATAAAGTGTTCTCGGTGCAACTTGCACTTGGCTCCCTGATCATCAAGGAAAGACTCGATCTCAATAATGACATTTTCGGGCTGTAGCTTCGCTTTGAGGAAGTCGCCTGTCAAGCCATCGAACGCGACTAACGGATGGAAGCTGACCGTCTGGTAATGCGCGTTTTATGCAGCCTCTTCTTGTTGACCGTACGTATCGGCATGCGAGGAATCGAGGTCCACAATCAGCGCCTTTGCCTGCCGTGCGTGGTGAACCCGGGTGAGCAACACTTGGTTCACCGCTTGTAGTCGATCAAGCGCGTTCGAATCAAATCGGTGAAGAAATCGGAATAGGGACGGCTGGGATGCCAACGCAGGCTTGGCAAGGATCAGTGTGAATACAGGGTCAGTCGTCAAATGATTTTCCGCATCGTCCTCGTGATAGCCGGCAATCAGCCGATAGATTTTTTGGAGAAGTATCTTTTCGTTTTTTGGATGCAAAACGTGCGTTCATCAGGGAGCAGGAGATGTTCCTGGAGAATCTCAGAGAATTCTGATTTTTCATCGAATTCTTGGAAGATGACGTTGCCGGTGTCAGAAGACAGTTCTCCTCCATCGTTGGATAATTTAATGGATTTGTTGAAATGTAGGGTGTTTTGAGTCAAAATAGATATCAGAGGAATCCTTTCTGTGGTGTTTGGTTTGGTTGCAATCATCCTATCAGAAACGGATTCTTTTTTATCTTTTAAGTGAACAGAAGAATCCCACTCAAAAGCCGACATGAATGCTTCTGAGTGGGATTTTACGTGGGTTGGTGAAGAATCAGGGTTATATACTTTTCAGCTGACGAACATCTTTGCTGAATAATGGAGTGAAACCCATTAATAAAGACCATGAGCCTGCAACATAGAAAATATATTTAATTGGTAGAACATCCGCTAGGTAGCCTCCTAAGAAAATAGTGGCCGGCATGGCGACTGCAGAAATGCTAACAACCAAAGAATCTACACGAGCACGATATTGGGGTTCTACTAATGTAATTAAGAGTGTACCAAATACTACCGCTTGTAAAACACTAAAAAAAGTTTGTATTGCAAATAGAATGAATGCAAATACCAATCGATCTCCCATGCCAAAGAATATCATACATAAAGATGCGATTATTTGAGCACTAGATAAAATAACTACAGGCTTTATTCTTTTAGTGACTTTGCCAGCAAATAGCCCCGTAATGATCGCAACTGCTACACCTGTTGCTTCAAACAGCCCAAACTGAAAAGCAACTGCGTTATACTGTTTAATTAGAATAACCATATAAAGATAACCTATAGAAACAATATTAGTTCCCATGTTCATTAAAGTTAGGGTCAGCAACGCTGAATGTCCACGCAATACTTTAACTCCTTCTAAAAACTCGTTCCAGTAATTCCTTTCAATTGTTACTTTATGGATCTGCTGTGGCTTTTCTGTTTTTGGTAGAACCAACCATGAAATTAATAAGGCTGCAAACAAAAAAAGTACAGTATGTGTTAGCATTACCCCTACGAATCCTATAATGGATAGTAGAAAACCTGCTAAAGCATTTCCAATTAATGATGACGTATTATTGGCTGAAGACAAATATCCAGTCACTTCGGCTATACGTTTAACACCAATAAGCCGAGGTAAAAGACGATTTCTTGATGGAAAAATAAATGACTGCGCTAAATCATTAATTATAACCATTGCCATGACAGAGAAAACAATATAATCAATCAAAAAGACATAACTAAAGACCATAAATAAACCAATTAAAGCCATTATAATATATGCTTTTTGCATCGCAGTCTTTGGATTTGTACGGTCTACAATGACTCCCACAAAAGGACCAGCAAATACATTTGTAATATAAGTAATAGCTGTTATTGTTGCTGTTAAAAAGGCCGAACCGGTATGTTCAAGTATATACCATGAAATGCTCAGAGTATAAATGGCATCTGCAATATTTCCTAATGCCGTTGAACTTAAAATTAGATATATATTTCTTTTAACATGGGGTATATCCCTTTCTCTTTGTTTAACCGAATTCATTTGAGTTTCCACTTTTATTCCTCCCCCTATAAATGTTGATGTATCAACGGTTTGACCCGTTGTAAGGGCGTCAATTTATTGCTGTTTAACAGATAAAAATTCGAGTGATGATGAAGGGATCATTGACATCGTTCTTATGTATAGGGGTTATCGCCAAGTTCCTCAGAACGTAAACTTCGAATTACAGACAGAGATGGGGATGCCCCTATTGTAGAGAGCTACATTGAGCCGAAAGTGGACGTTGATACCAACAATAACATCAAACCTTGAAAAATGTTTCTTTATGTTATGCATTCTCAGAAGAATTTAAACCCTTAAATAGATTAATGTATAGGGAATGATTCCACAAGGAGCAGACATGCTTATCTCCCTATATGCATAAAGTGTGGCGCTTGGAGATAATTCTCCCATGACCAGTGTTTTATCTCTGAATATTCTAATATCCGGGGCGTCCTCTCCTTGGTATCTAAATTTAAGGTGGGTTCACACAGATTCGACGTACCGTATAAATACTAAGATGGATTTTCTATGCATGTTCCTGAAAATAGCGCTAACAGGAAAGTTCCTACCCCCTTTTCTCCAAAAACATTCCATCAACTAAACTATTTATTAGTTGCAATTAAAATAAATCTTATAAATATATTGAAATTACAGTTTACTATATGATACCATATAAAACAGAAAGGGAAAGAGTTGGATTGGAGGTGTAAAGATGGAGCATATTTTACAAATGCAACTTCTACCATGTGAGACTCTTCAACCAGAACTTTTCTTAGCAAGCACTCAAAGTGTTTCTTGTAAAAATTGTCAAGTTACAGGTGCCCCCGAATACTAAACTTCTTAGAGAGTACAAAAAAATTTAGAGTCACTTACTAAAAAATAAATTTTAATAATATACTCTTTCCCCTTCAATCAAAACACTATTTGAGGAGGTCAGAAGCTTGTCTGGTGCATTCGCTTATATGCCAAGCAGCAAATTTTACTTACCCTTCGATTTTTATAATCCTCAACCAGAATTTCTCAGCATTTTAACAAATATCATTAATAATAAATCTTGGACAATCACAAGAGACAGAATTTTTTACTCATGTATTCCTAAAAATTACGTGTTTCCCGAACACGGATGGAAAATACATATATCTGGTAAGATATGGGATAGTGAGGAAATATTAAAGAAAGTCAGTCACTATTGCTATACTAACGCTGTAGCTTTTAAATGTTTAATGGACAAGAGAGTCTTTGATATTAACAACAATAAAGCTATTAATAGAAGTAGCTCCGGAAAATTTATAACTATCTATCCTAAGGACACTGAACACTTCTTAATGCTAATAAAAGATTTATTTTTTCTTTTGGAGAAGTATGAGGGCCCTTATATTCTTACTGATAGAAGGTATGGAGAAAAGGGAATTGTCTATTATCGTTACGGTGGAATTGCGCTAAATACTAAATACAAAGATGGTCAACCGATTCACCTATTAACTTCCCCTAACGGTGACATCTTTATTGATGATAGGAAACCAATTTTTCAATTGCCAAACTGGGTTAAAGACCCTTTTGAAAATACGGAAAAACATCTTGAAAAAGAGAAGCCTTTTCTTTTGAATAATCGATATAAAATAAAGTCTGCAATTCGCTTTACAAATGCTGGAGGAACTTATTTGGCAGATGACATGAAAACGAATAAGGAAGTAATTATTAAAGAAGCGAGGCCTTTTACTGTTCAGTATGGTCATATGAAGGACGCAAGAGATTTAAAAAAGACAGAATTTAACATTCTCAAGAAAATTGGTTATTTACACGTGTCCCCCGAACCAATTGAAATATTTGAGGAATGGGAACATACCTTTTTAGTGGAGGACTTTATTGAAGGCCAAACAATTAAACAGTTTGTTGCCCACAATGCACCTTTCTCTATTCCAAATTCCGGTACAACAGATATGAATTCTTATTATGAAAAAGTTGCAATAATAATGATTAGTATTTTGGAAAGTTTATTAAAAATTCACAGTGAAAATGTTATAGTTGGAGACATTGGCGCAGATAATATTATACTGCATGAAAATGGGACCGCAACTTTCATCGATTTTGATGCTTCGATAAATTTAGACACAGAATATGATAAACAAATTTTTAGGACAATTGGTTTTTCAAATCAATATAACCAAGTAGATAATTTTAAAAGAGATCTAATTGGTATAGGATACTTACTGTTTTATATGCTTGTGCCATGTAGCAATTTGATTGAACAGGATGATAACTTTTATGTTAGGTTTTTAAAGTATATGGAGAAGAAGTACGGACTTCCTAGAGAATTTAGAATTTTAGCGGAGTCATTAATTAGCTTGGACTACAGTAAGGAAATTCAAGATTGTATAAGTTTAATAAAAGATATTAATGTAAGTATGACAATTGGTGGAGACTCACATATAAATACAGAAGAAATAAATGAGATAATTGAAAAAGTAGCTAGATTTATATTAAATAACCAACTTCAAAGCGATAATCAATTATTCCCAAGTGATATTAATGCAACAGAGTTTATTTCGGTCACTCATGGGGCTACAGGTGTATTACGTGCATTAAGTTATTGTGGAGTTAAATACAGTCGTGATCTTGACAGGTTTGTTAGTAATAACGTTGAAAAGAATTTCGACAAGATTGGCTTAGGTTTACATTACGGATTATCAGGGATATGTTGGTATATGCTTGAAAACGGGGAAGTGGAAAAGGCTAAAGAATTTATTAGTATCATAGAAACGGATTTACACACTGTCAAATCCTTAGATCTATCAGAGGGATTATCAGGGATTGGTTTACTGTATTTAAAATTCTATAGTCAATTTAGAGATAAAGCTTATCTCAAAAAGGCGAGGATGATTGGAGAAAGCTTGATTAACGAAAACAAGGAAGCTATTGCCAATTTAAAGCAGATTGGATATGCACAAGGGAAATCTGGCATTGCATTATTTTTACTCTATCTCTCCCAAGTATGCGAGGATAAAAAATATAGTTCTTTTGGAAAAGAAATATTAATAGAGGAAATATACACCGGAAAGGAAATTAATAACGGGTATTTATATCCATCGCAAACAGACACATCAAATTTTTATTATCCATACTTCAAGACAGGAACTGCGGGAATTGCTTCAGTCGCAGTAAGATACCTTTACGTTCTACAGGATAAAAGGTTAGAAGATGAAGTCAAGAAACTAGGAAATGGCTTGTTTTGTGAATTAGCAGTAGATATGGGTCTCTATGCTGGTCTTTCAGGCATAGCTAATTCTTTATTTGATTTATATCAGTTTACTCGCGAAAAAAAATACCTGTATAAAACATTTGAATTAATTAATAACATGAAACAACTTCTTCTTAATATTAATGAAAATGAAATAGGAACTCCTGGTTCACTAATGTATCGTCTCAGTTGCGACTATAGTACTGGTGGTGCTGGCTTTATTATGCTTCTAAATAGAGTTGTTAACAACCAATCTAATTTCCATTTCTTTTTAGATGAATTTATTTTAAAAGAGGGGAAATATAAGCAAGAGAATCAATTAGAAATCAGCTTCAATTAATTTAATGTAAAATTTTTGGACAATATTCTATCTGAAAAAAATGCCAAGCTGTTGCGACACGGGTTAAAAGGCGATTGCGGAAATCGAACAACGGATTGATATGCTTTTGGTGAACCATCAGGAGAAACTACAGTTGCTTATCACAATTCCGGGAATCAAAAATGAAACGGCAGCCGTAATCATTGCGGAAATCGTCATCGACATGGCGCAGTTCCCACAGCACAGCACTTGGCTTCATGGGCTGGCATATCACCTGGAAGTTATGAAAGCGCAGGGCAACGGACAAGTACACGTACTGTCAAAGGGAAACCGCATATTAAATCCGCCATGTGTGAAGCTGCATGGGCCGTCTCAAGATGTCAGAATCGGTGGTTGGCAATTAAATATTCGCAGGTCGCATCAAGAAGGGGCAATAAAAAAGTACTCGTTGCGATGTCGCATCGATGCTTGGAATCATTTACTCCATGCTAATTACCAAGGAGCCTTTCAAAAAACTACAAGCTAATTGGTATAATCAAATCCAAAAGGGTTTATACAAAGTTACCTCACAACAACAGGTACCTATGCTTACTTTTTGGTCATGACTTAGGTTTTCCCATTTTGTCTAACTCTATTCAATGGCCAAGTGCAGATTTATTTTCATAGAAAAAGAAGGAGAAATCATGGAGAAAGAACAAGTTCTTAGCAAGTTGAATGACTACATTATTTGGGTGGAATCGTTAAAAACGATACCAGAACAAATCGCTATCTTGCCCTATAAAGAGGGAAAGTGGTCGCCGAATGAAATTGTCATGCATATGGCTGAATGGGATCGATTCACAAGGGAAGAACGGCTGCCGTATATGAAAGAAGGGGAGGAACTTGAGGATGTTCCGTGGGGGCCATTCAATGATGCCGCAGCAAGTTTGGCCCGTCAGCAGACATTTGCCGAAACGATTGAATATGCGAAGGAGCAAAGGCAAAAGAATATCAGTGCATTAAAAAAGATAGATGATTCTCAGTGGGACGAATCGTTTAAAATTGGCGGGCATGCATTGTCGATACGTGAATACTTCACGGATTTCATTCACCATGATTTGCATCATAAGGAGCAAGTCGAGTCGGTAAGACCTGTAGAAGAAAAGGACAAAAAGTAAATGATGAAAAAAGCAGCTTCCCGATGGGAGCTGCTTTTTGTTATAGCGGCGGAGGGGATCGAACCCACGACCTTACGGGTATGAACCGTACGCTCTAGCCAGCTGAGCTACGCCGCCATTATGTCTGAATATGTTTTTCAGAACAACAATACCCATAATACATGCGCCGGGACGGTCTGTCAATATATTCTTTACGTTGTCGGATGGAATATTTTCAGGTTATGGATAGGCGGAAAACTTACCAAATTCCAATTAATTCGCCAAGTTTTCGCGCGTTTTCAAATTGTGGTGGAGAGTGCGTGGAATATGGGATTCTCCTCCATAGTTTCCCGTCGCCCTTTATAAATGCAAGTGGCTGACGCACAAAAGGTTTTGAATGAATCGCTCTAACTGTCATTTAAATGATAAAAAACCTTCGTAAATAGTCGAAAGGTTTTTTGGCCGCCTTGTCATGAACGGACAAATTCTTCTCTCGACTCTATGTATACTCGTTGCAAAGGAAGCATAGGGGGAATGTAGAGATGAAGATGATAGGTAATTTGGAAAGACCGATTAGCAGTCAATTCAGGCAGACGATCGAATCAATTGGAAAACGAAAGATGCATATTTTGTTAACGGCTCTATTTCTATCTGTTTCATTTTTCTTATCGCAAGCAGTTTTGTTCGACACGGCGGTTCCGTTCTTTTTGCCGGTATGGGCACTTGCACAGACCCGTTTTCGTAAATATTTATTATGGGTCTTTATTGGCGGGATGACCGGAAGCGCTTTCTTAGGACTTGGACAAGCCGTCATTCATTTATTTGAGCTCATATTATTTACGGTCGTCGTGAAACATCCGTTTTTCCGAAAATCAATTCCCTTGACGGTAGCCGGCACAATAATTGTCGTACAAGTGTTATGGCAGTTCATTATGTATAGCGGCCATACGCCTGTGCCGATCCAGTTGACGATCGGTTTTGAAGCAGTGTTGGCTCTGTTCATGACGTTCTTCCTTTTTATTGCATTCCCTCAATCAGAACGAATTTTCTATGGCAAGTGGACACCTGAAAGACTAGGGGCTGTTTGCATTATCGGAACGATGGCTACGACTGGGATGGGTGGATTAATGATCGGTCCAGTATCTATTTCGGGAGTATTGCTTCATCTGACAATACTATTAGCTGCTTTAGCTGGCGGACTGCCATTTTCAACGACAATCGCAATGATGATTGCAGCGATTGCAGGCATTGCAGAACTTTCATTTACCGGAATGATGGCTGTTTATGGCATGACCGGTTTCTTTGCCGGTGCCATGAAACGCATGGGCAAATTGGGTATTGCAACAGGAGCTTTCGCGGTATCTGTCTTTTTCTTGCTATATGACTTGATGCTGCCTTTGGATATTTCCCATTTCATATCGATTGGCGTGGCAACCATCTTATTCTTTTTGATTCCCGCAAAAAAGGTGGAGCCGATTAGAAACATCATATACCCGGAAAAACAGGATCTTTCTAAGAAACGGCAAAAATGGATGGCGGATCGTTTAGATGAACAATTATCTGATTTTCAACAGTTTGCAGAATTCATGTCCAACCTTGTCAGTGACCGAATCCCTTCAAATGAAGCTCAAGAGGCGCGCCCCATTCCAACCATATGCCAGTCTTGCTTCCGTTATTCGAAGTGTTGGGAGGGCAATGAAGGAATGCCGGATTTATTGAATGAATGGGACATGACATACTCCGCTACAAAGAAAGCGGCGAGGCATCGGGTGGAGGAGAAAATAAAATATAAATGCATACGCTTCAACGGATTAATTAAAGAAATGGAGGAACAGTCGGCAAATCGGTTGTTAATGGGCCAGCTACAGCATGGAAGGAGAATGTTGGCACTGCAGTTAAGAGATATGAGCAACCATCTTGAAAAAGTAATGAATGATATTAAAGGGGAGCTGTCGATTCATAAACATTCAGAAGAAGAGTTTTCAAATCGCTTAAAGAGTCAAGGTATTGAGTTTTTCCAAGTGGACATTTTATCGGAAGAGCCCGGTTCACATCGCGTTGTTTGCTCGATACCGGAAAGAAGATCTGATTATGAAACGGATACGACAGTGGCGGAACGGCTTATTCTGCCAATATTGGAGGAGATGTATAACGAACCTTTTAAAGTGGAGAAATCATCTGCGCAGCAAGATCCTTTCCCTCATATTCAATTGACTTTTTCATCCGCTGTAAGATTTTCCTTGGAATATGGCATTGTTGCAACAGCAGGAGGGGGGACTTTTCAGGCTGGAGATGCATATGAGGTATTTCCGATTCACGACGGTCTTACCGCTGTTCTGCTGTCGGACGGCATGGGTCAAGACTTGAATGCATACCGAGAGAGCAGAAAAGTAATTCGACTAATGCGGGAATGCTTGAATCGGAAAATGGACCCGGAAACAGCGATGCATACATTGCATTACATTATGTCACTAAATGGATTGGATGATATGTATGCGACATTGGATTTAGCACTGATTGATTTGCAGGACGGAAGGCTTTGGTCTTGGAAAGCGGGGTCGATGAGTACGTATATAAAAAGGGGACAAGACTTTCTGCGGCTCGATAGTCGCTCTGTCCCTGTAGGATTCCTGCCATCATTTTCAGTAGAAGCGAAAAATGAACAATTGAAATCGGGCGATTTAATTGTCATGTTGACGGACGGGATGTTCAATGGAGGGGTAACGATTGAAAAGCAAGAAGAGACATTGTACGGTATATTAGAAAGACATCAACTTGCAACCGCAGAAACGATTGCGGATCGGATCATGCATGAGATGGAACGGAAACACGGAGTCGTCGATGATGATCGTACCGTTTTAGTCATGAGGGTAGATCATGTATTGCCGAAATGGCAGACAATTAAGCCAAATGCCAAAGAAACCTTGGGAAGCCGATTTATTTCCCGGGAAAAGGTCGTCGGATAAACTATATTGTACGTAATAGTGGAGGATCGAAAATGAAGCAGTTCGAGCGCAAGGTTTTGGCATTTATCGAAAAAGAAGAACTCGTTACATCTGGTCAGCGAATCCTCATCGCCTGCTCGGGTGGTGTGGATTCGGTGGCGCTTTTGCTTTTTATGGCCAACCACCAACAACAATTGGGTATTGAGGTTGGAGCCGTTCACGTAGACCATATGTTGCGCGGAGAAGAATCTAAAGAGGATGGCAGATTCGTTAAAGAGTTATGCGAACAGTTAAAGGTACCTTTTTACGGTGGATCGGTCCCTGTCCCTGAAATTGTCGAAAGAGAAGGCGGTAATCTCCAGATGATTTGCAGAGAGGGACGGTACGAATTTTTTAAGAGGATTTTAAAGTCACATCGCTATGATGCGTTGGCTACTGCGCATCATGCGGAGGATCAATTGGAGACTGTCCTTATGCAAATTTCAAAAGGGAGTTTGCCGGAAGGTATGCTTCCTGTAAGGAAAATGGAGCAAGGAATACTCATTCGTCCGTTTCTCTTGGCGAAGAAAGGGGAACTCTATGCCTATACAGTACAAAAGGGCGCTATTTTCAGAGAGGATCCGAGCAATGATAGCGATGCATATTTAAGAAATCGTATTAGGCACCATATTGTGCCTTTGCTTTTATCTGAAAACCCTGCAGCTGCTTTAAATTCGGTGAAGATGACCAAGAAATTGCAACAGGACGATGATTTGTTGATGCAGTTATCATTAAAACAATTTCAATCGGTCGTAACAATTTCAGAAAAAGGCTTTCCGACCGTCCAACAACATCGTTTTGCAGCTATGCACCCTGCTTTACAAACCCGTCTCATTCCACTACTATTGAAGTATCTTTATAATGGGGAAAGTATACCTGTCGAGTTTACTCATGACTTGTTGGAACAGTTGCAATATCATATGCAATCCGCGGAAGGGAACGTTTCGATTGATCTTCCGCGCGGCTTACGTTTCGTAAGGGAGTATGGCAGAATTTCCATTGTCAAAGATGAGAAAGTCAATTGTGAAGATGTAATATTATTGCCAAAGGGAATTTGGACACGCTGGGCGGATGTCCTTTTCTATTGGAACACAATAGAAGCTGATGGAGTCGGGCATGCTGATGCAGCATCGGAGCACCGCTTTTTTAATTTATCTGAATCCGAATTGCCTTTATATGTTCGGGGGAAGCAGAATGGAGATCGGATACTTCTGCCGGGAATGACTAAGCCAAAAAGGCTATCGAGGCTATTTATTGATGAAAAAATTGGTGCGTTGCAGAGAGAGAAGCAACCTGTGCTGCTAACTGCACAACACGAAATATGCGCAGTTCCGGGAATCCGATATGGGACACGGTTCACCCACCAGTGGACGGGTAGGGAAAAGTACATATTCAAGATGAAAGAGGCATCATCACCCAATTTAGGAAGAGAGGAATTTCGATGTTAAAGAAAGATATCGAAGAAATATTAATTTCTGAAGAGAAAATACAAGAAAAAGTAAAAGAATTAGGCTTACAGCTCACTGAGGAGTATCAAGATAAGTTTCCGCTTGCAATCGGTATACTAAAAGGAGCGTTGCCGTTCATGAGCGATTTGATCAAACATATCGACGCGCATATTGAGCTTGATTTTATGGATGTTTCAAGTTATGGGAATGCGACTGTTTCGTCAGGCGAAGTGAAAATTGTAAAAGACTTGAATACAAGTGTCGAAGGACGCGATGTGCTTATTATTGAAGACATCATTGACAGCGGTAAGACGTTGAACTACCTCGTAGAATTGTTTAAATACCGTAAAGCAAAATCCATCAAACTTGTCACTTTGCTTGATAAGCCATCAGGCCGAAAAGTGGATTTGAAAGCGGATTATGTAGGCTTCCTCGTTCCAGATGCCTTCGTTGTAGGATATGGACTTGACTATGCAGAAAAGTACCGTAACTTACCCTATATTGGTGTATTAAAAAAAGAAATCTACTCTTTTTGAAAGTTTTTCAACAAACCTTTCTTAGGGGCGATGGAAAGCTTTTTCCGCCGTTTTGCGTAATATGGTTCGCTATTCGGATGTTGGTAGTTGATGATGTTGTTGAAGAGACATGTGATTGCCCGATTTCACTTCTTTCAACCTAAGTGAAAAAGGCATTTTCGTTGTAGATGGAATCTGTTATATGATAAGATTTACAATAGTTTTCTGTTGAAAGAAATGAGGAGGCTTGGGATGAATCGTATACTTCGATACTTTCTATTATACGGATTGATTTTCCTCGCAATTATGGGGATATTCAGTTCGCTAAATAATCCAAATCCGAAGATGAAAGAGATTCGGTATGATGAATTTCTCACACAGCTAAAAAATGGCGCAGTCGAAGAAATGACGCTCCAACCTGTCCAAAGCGTTTTGGAAGTTAAAGGTGTGCTGAAGGGAGCCGAAAAGGGTGAGCAGTTTACGACCAATACGTTGATGAATGATACAGCGATCATCGACCAAATTAGTGATATTGGCAAAGCGAACAACACCCAAATCGAAATTTTGAAGGCACCTGAAACAAGTGCTTGGGTATCCTTCTTTACTGGGTTAGTGCCATTTATCATCATTATCATCCTCTTCTTCTTCTTATTAAATCAAGCGCAAGGCGGCGGTGGCGGACGTGTGATGAACTTCGGAAAAAGCAAGGCGAAGCTTCATACAGACGACCGCAAAAAAGTCCGTTTTTCCGATGTAGCGGGAGCGGATGAAGAGAAAGCTGAGCTTGAAGAAGTTGTTGACTTCTTGAAGGACTCCAGAAAATTCTCGGAATTGGGAGCTCGTATTCCAAAAGGTATTTTGCTGGTAGGACCTCCAGGTACAGGTAAAACGTTATTGGCACGTGCGGTAGCTGGTGAAGCGGGCGTTCCATTCTTCTCGATTTCTGGTTCTGACTTTGTTGAAATGTTCGTCGGTGTCGGTGCATCCCGAGTTCGTGATTTGTTTGAAAATGCGAAAAAAAATGCGCCATGTATCATTTTCATTGATGAGATAGATGCTGTTGGTCGTCAACGGGGCGCAGGTCTTGGCGGCGGTCATGATGAACGTGAACAAACATTGAACCAGCTTTTAGTTGAAATGGATGGCTTTGATGGCAATGAAGGTATTATTATCGTTGCTGCTACGAACCGACCTGATATTTTAGATCCGGCATTGCTTCGTCCGGGACGCTTTGACCGTCAAATTACAGTCGGTCGTCCAGATGTAAAAGGACGCGAAGCAGTCTTGAAAGTGCACGCACGCAATAAGCCTCTTGACGATTCTGTCAATATGAAGGCACTTGCACAGCGCACGCCAGGATTCTCAGGAGCGGATCTTGAAAACTTGCTGAACGAAGCTGCGCTCGTCGCAGCAAGACGCAAGAAACCGAAGATTGATATGGCTGATATTGACGAGGCGACGGATCGTGTAATTGCTGGTCCTGCGAAAACAAGCCGAGTCATCTCCGAAAAAGAGAAAAATATTGTTGCTTTCCACGAAGCAGGTCACGTCGTCGTCGGGCTTATGTTAGATGATGCGGAAATCGTGCATAAGGTTACAATCGTACCGCGCGGTCAAGCGGGTGGATATGCGGTTATGCTTCCGAAAGAAGATCGCTACTTCATGACAAAGCCGGAGTTGCTTGACAAAATTTCCGGTTTGCTTGGCGGCCGTGTCGCTGAAGAAATCGTTTTAGGCGAAGTGTCAACTGGCGCTCATAACGACTTCCAACGTGCGACTGGCATTGCCCGTTCGATGGTAACTGAGTACGGGATGAGCGATAAGTTAGGTCCAATGCAATTTGGCCAAAGCCAAGGCGGAAATGTGTTCCTTGGTAGAGACTTTAATTCCGAGCAGAATTATTCCGAGTCAATTGCTTATGAGATTGACCAAGAAATGCAGCGGATCATTAAAGAGCAATACGAGCGGACAAGAAAAATCTTAACGGATAACCGTAAATTGCTTGATTTGATTGCGACTACGCTTCTTGAAGTGGAAACATTGGATGCGGAACAAATTAATCATTTGAAAGATCACGGTACATTACCAGAACGTTCGTATGAACAAAACGGAAATGGTAACAAACAAGCCGATGAAAATACAGACGATGAAGTGAATCCGGATTCAACGGGTGCGCCGAATGATCCTTCCGTTGCAGATTTACCGAAGGAAGAATCGACGGATCGCACACTCCCTCCAATTGATGAGCAAAGAAGAGATTGATCTTATAACAGTCAACCGATTAATGGCGGTTGGCTGTTTTTTGATAGGGTGCTTTTTATTTTCACGTAAAAAAATCAAGCGATGTCAAAAAGATTTTGCATAGACTTTGCGCAACATCTTAATTCAAAGCGGAAACTACAAGTAATTGCCTTGATCGGATGGATTCAAAAATAAATAGAAGTTGATTGCATGTTGTCAGTTGCTTTTATACTCTCTGTCCATTGTGGTATGATGTTTTGGAAAATGTCGAAGTTAGCGAGGAAAAGAATATGATATTAGTGTTGGATACAGGGAATACAAATATTGTCCTCGGCGTTTATGAACAAGGGGATTTGAAATACCATTGGAGAATGGAAACGTATCGACATCGGACAGAAGATGAGTATGCAATGTCTGTAAAGTCGATGTTTTCACATGTAGGTCTCCGTTTTGAAGATATTAACGGCATCATTATTTCATCGGTTGTTCCGCCGGTCATGTTTCCGTTGGAGCAAATGTGCAAAAAATATTTTAATTTACGGCCGCTGATCGTGGGCCCAGGTTTGAAGACAGGTTTGAATATTAAATATGAAAATCCCCGGGAAGTTGGGGCTGATCGGATCG
Organism: Sporosarcina sp. USHLN248; assembly: GCF_037144575.1. Lineage (NCBI taxonomy): Bacteria > Bacillati > Bacillota > Bacilli > Caryophanales > Caryophanaceae > Sporosarcina > Sporosarcina sp. USHLN248. The sequence continues at coordinate 9,685 of NZ_JBBCZC010000027.1, read as the reverse complement.
TTAATGCGGTGGCGGCAATCCATGAGTATGGCAGTCCGTTAGTGATCGTTGATTTTGGGACAGCAACGACTTTCTGTTATGTGAATGAAAAAAGTGAATATATGGGTGGGGCGATCGCACCAGGCATAGGCATTTCCATGGAGGCGCTATTCGACCGGGCATCGAAATTGCCACGTGTTGAACTGACGCGTCCGGAACATATTATTGGGAAGAACACCGTTTCGGCGATGCAATCGGGCATCGTTTTTGGATATGTCGGGTTAGTAGAGGGTATTGTAGAGAGGATGAAGGCTCAAAGTAAGGTGGAGCCGACAGTCATTGCGACAGGCGGTCTTGCTGAACTGATCGCGAGCGAAACGAAGTCGATTGATATCGTAGACAATTTCCTTACTTTGAAAGGATTGCACTTGATCTACGAAAGAAACGTTTAAAGGAGATATTACATGAAAGACTACTTAGTGAAGGCATTATCATTTAATGGGACAATCCGAGCGTATGCGGCCCGCACTACTGAAACTGTCGGAGAGGCGCAAAGAAGACATCATGTTTGGCCGACTGCTACAGCCGCTTTAGGACGTACGATGACAGCGGGTGTCATGATGGGTGCCATGATGAAGGGCGAAGAGAAATTGACGATTAAAATTGAAGGCGGAGGCCCGATTGGTCCTATCGTTGTCGATGCAAATGCCAAAGGAGAGGTCCGTGGCTATGCAACATCCCCTCAAACTCATTTCGATTTAAATGACAAAGGGAAGTTGGATGTCAGGAGAGCTGTCGGAACGGAAGGTATGCTGACAGTAGTAAAGGACTTGGGGTTGCGCGATTTCTTTACAGGGCAAGTTCCAATTGTTTCTGGTGAAGTGGCAGAAGATTTTACCCAATATTTTGTTGTATCCGAACAAGTTCCTTCCGCTGTGGCGTTGGGCGTTTTAGTAAATCCCGACAACACAGTAAAAGCTGCTGGAGGATTTATTATCCAAGTGATGCCAGGAGCTACAGATGAAACGATTAGTCTTTTAGAAGAGAGAATTGCCAACGTTGAGCCGATTTCTAAATTAATTGATCGTGGCTTAACGCCAGAAGAGATTTTAAGCGAAGTATTAGGATCGAACAATGTAGAGATCCTTGAAAAAGTGGATGTTGAGTTCTCATGCAATTGCTCAAAAGAACGATTCGGTACGGCAATTCTTGGGTTGGGGGAACAGGAAATTCGCGAAATGATTGATGAGGACGGTCAAGCGGAAGCAGAATGCCATTTCTGCGGCGAGAAATATTTATTTGCAAAAGACGAGTTGGAAGGTTTCATTGATGAACTACGGGCGAAATCGGAATAATTCTGCTCCGAATCCGCCGGGGCAGAAGAGAAGACTGAAGACGAAGCCGTTATTAGTACTGATTGGCATACTGTTAGCCGGCAACTTGCTATGGTTCATCGCTTTTCTGATCCCTAACAAATCGGAGCAGCCTCCTGAAGAGGTTGCTTCGGTGGCAGGGGAACCGATTACTCGGCAGGAATGGATGACCGCAATGGAAAAAGAAGTTGGACGGGAAGTGCTTTTGGAGTTAGTAAATGAAAAAGTAATGGAAACAGCTGCCGAAAAGTACGGTATTAAGGTTACGGACGAGGAAATAGAGCTTGAATTATCGCTGATCACCTCTGTAGATGGAAGGTTCCATTCCGGCTTGGATGTGGAACAGACACGGCAGAAAATCCGCTCCACACTTATTCTGGAAAAGGTTTTGACGAATGATGTCGTCATTAGCGATGAATCCGCAAAGAAGTTTTATGAGGAAAATGAACAGCTATATAATATTTTAACAGCATATAGAACCTCCATTATAATCGTACCGACGAAAAAGGAAGCGGAGCAAGCGCTCGACGAATTATCTAAAGGCTCCAATTTCGATGCGTTAGCGAAGGAGCGTTCTGTTGATTTGTCATCAGCTAATTTAGGCGGAGATATCGGATATATTAATGCGACGACAGAAACGGTGGATCCGGCAATTTATAAAGCTGCCGAAGGAACGAAAGAAGGCAAGGTTAGTAAAGTCATAAGTTTGGAAGATGGTACATATGCAATTGTTCGTGTAAATGAAGTGATTGAAGGTCAATCGTTTTCATTCAAGGATGTGAAAGAGCATATTAAGCGTGAATTGGCGCTTGAGCAACTCTCACAATCTGTGAATCCAGAAGCATTTTGGAAAGAATTTGACGCAAAGTGGTTTTATGGGAAATAAAAAATGCCGTCCATGCGCCTAAAAAGGGCGTGGACGTTTTTTTTGCCTCGAAAATTTAGATTAATCCAATTGTGTAAAGGGAAAGGAAGAGAGAGAAGACTTGCGATTGACAGTTGTCACCAAGAAGTTGTATGATTAATACAATAAATCATATCAAACAAGTAGGGATTGGGAGGAAGAACAATGAGTATAGTCGGAAACACGATTGCAGATCTTGTTGGCAAAACGCCTCTTGTCAAATTGAACCGTTTATCAGGGGCGGATGATGCGGAGATTTATTTGAAATTGGAGTACTTCAACCCGGGATCAAGTGTAAAGGACAGAATCGCACTTGCAATGATTGAAGCAGCTGAAAAGTCCGGTGAACTGAAGGAAGGCAGCACAATCATTGAGCCGACGAGCGGCAATACCGGAATTGGATTGGCCATGATCGCAGCTGCAAAAGGATATAAGGCAGTACTCGTCATGCCTGACACGATGAGCTTAGAGCGACGGAATTTATTGCGTGCTTATGGTGCAGATTTAGTGTTGACGCCAGGCGCAGAAGGGATGAAAGGCGCGATTGCCAAGGCTGAAGAATTGTCCGAGAAAAATGGATGGTTCATGCCTCAACAGTTTAACAATGAAGCGAATCCTGAAGTTCATCGCCTCACGACTGGCCCGGAAATTGCGGATGCATTGGACAGGGTGGATGCGTTCATTTCAGGCATCGGTACAGGCGGAACGATTACAGGTGCGGGTTCTGTGTTAAAAGAGCGTTTCCCAGAAGTGAAAATCGTCGCAGTAGAACCTTCCGACTCTCCAGTTCTTTCAGGAGGCCAGCCGGGACCTCATAAAATCCAAGGAATCGGTGCCGGTTTCGTTCCAAAAGTATTGGATACAGATATTTACGATGAAATCATTCAAGTGTCAAATGATGACGCATATGATACTGCAAGACGTGCAGCGCGGGAAGAAGGGATCTTAGGTGGTGTTTCTTCCGGAGCGGCTATTTTTGCAGCGTTACAAGTGGCAAAAGAGCTTGGAAAAGGGAAAAAAGTGGTCGCCATTCTACCGTCCAATGGCGAGCGCTATTTAAGCACCCCGCTTTATCATTTTGACGAAGAATAAAAACTTATTTGAGAGGGCTTATGCTCTCTCTTTTTTTTATGCTTAATGGTATCCTAAATTGATAAGCAGACGTTAAGATGTTGATAGATTGATTAATGGGGGAATGGCGATGAATCCTGAATATAAAAAGGTAAACATGACAAAAGATCAGTTTTTTTATGCGTACAAAGAATTGGCAAAGAAAAGCCTACAGCATGCACTATTAGAGAGTGGCCGTTCGGGGAAATTATGCATTGCTGGCATCGATCCGCTCGTCACTTTCCGTGCGATGCCGGGTGAATCATTGGAATTCATTTGGCGTGATGGCAAAAAAGAGAAGAAAGATGGAGATCCGCTTTCTGTTGTTAATGAATGGGTAAGCTCGCTGAACATAGCGTATGATTCGGAGTTGCCCGATTTTCAAGGCGGTCCGATTGGTTTTGTGAGCTATGACTATGCACGCAGGTATGAGCCGATCCCCAATATTGCGGTGGACGATTTGCAGACGCCGGATTTGCAATTTTATTTGTTTGATCGTTGGGCGGTTTTGGATATTGAAAAGGAGTCTGCATATTTCATGACATTGCCAGATCGTGGATTGGATCCTAATCGTTTGGCAGAGCAGTGGTTGGAGGCGGCATCTGCAAATGAAGGATGTAGACATACTGATATCCCGAGAGATATTTTGGCACCAGAAAGGATTGATGTTTCCGTTTCCGGCCCGCAATTTGAGCAAATGGTTCGTGATGTACAAACATACATCGAGCAAGGTGAAGTGACTCAAGTGAATTTATCCGTCCGCCAATCGGATAGATTAACTGTGACGCCTCTAACGATGTATGAACAACTGCGGAAGGTAAATCCATCGCCATATATGGCATTTATCGGAGCTGAAGATTTTGCTGTCGTTTCCGGTTCGCCTGAGCTATTGCTTAAAAAACGGGGCACCGAATTGAGCACTCGTCCGATTGGAGGCACAAGGCCGCGAGGAAAGACTGATGAAGAAGATATCAATCTTGAAAAAGAATTATTGTCTAATAAAAAGGAAAAAGGCGAGCATGTAATGCTTGTCGAAGTGGAACGCGAAGATTTTGAACGAGTTTGCGAAAATAATACGGTGGAAGTAAATGAATTTATGGTCATTGAAAGGTATTCACATGTCATGCATTTAGTATCGAACGTAAGAGGGACTGCAAAAGAAGGCATGTCAAATGCGGAAATTATAAAAGGACTTTTTCCCGGTGGTTCAATTACGGGGCAGCCAAAGCTTAGGACGATGGAAATTATTGAAGAGTTAGAACCGAACAGGAGAGGCTTATATACTGGTTCGATCGGCTGGATCGGGTTTAACGGAGATATGGAGTTCAACATTGTTATTCGGACAGCGTATGTAAAAAATGGTGTTGCACATATTCAGGCAGGAGCCGGCCTCGTTGCTGATTCGATTCCGGAAGCCGAATATAAAGAGTCTTTAAATAAGGCAAAGGCGCTTTGGCAGGCGAAGCGCATGGCGGAAAAGGATTTGGTTAAATGACGTACTGTTTTTTTAACGGAAAATATATGCCATCGGAGGAAATGCGGATTTCACCATTCGATCACGGTTTCTTGTATGGGGTCGGTTTTTTTGAGACATTCCGAACGTATGAGGGCAAGGTGTTTTTATTTAAAGCACATATGGACAGATTGCGGGAAGCGCTATTAGAATATCGAATTGAAATGCCATATACCGATGAGGCAATTTTAGAGGCAGTCGGTAAATTAGACCACCTTTCGGGAGGCACCGATGGCTATTTTCGGCTGAATGTTTCGGCGGGCGTCCATGACATTGGTCTATCTCCCTCGGAATATAAAGAACCGAACGTAATTTTATTTCGAAAAGAACTATTCGTTGCGCCAAGAGGCACCGAGAAAGAGGCTGTTTTTCTTCAAACGCCGAGGAATCTTCCGGAAAGCGGTGTGAGGCAGAAATCGCATAATTTCTTAAATAATGTGCGTGGTCGGCTGGAATTGCCTTCTTTAAAGGAGAAGGAAGGCATCTTTTTAACTAAAGAAGGTTACGTGGCAGAAGGTGTGACGTCGAATGTTTTTTGGATGAAGGACGGAGAGTTGTTCACTCCTTCTATTGACACTGGAATTTTACCGGGAACGACCCGGGCTTACATGATCCAGTTAGCGAATGAGATTGGCATAGCTGTTCATGAAGGGTGTTTTGATAAAAAAGAGGTTGAGAATGCGGATGAAGCATTCGTATCCAATGCGGTTCAAGAGATTGTACCGTTAAGAAAAATAGGAGATCGGCTATTTCCTGGAGCATCAGGGGTTTATTATGAAAATTTGCACGGTCTATATAGCGAGGCTGTCGAGAATATGAAAGAAGGATGAATGTGTTGGAATTGGCGAATGCAAAAGAAAGATATCGTTTTGGAAATACAGAATGGGATTTTGGAAAAGAAACCGTCATCATGGGAATTTTGAATGTGACTCCTGATTCCTTTTCCGATGGAGGCAAGTATGCACAGATCGATGCGGCGTTAAAGCATGCAGAACAAATGCTGAAGGATGGCGCAAAAATAATTGATATTGGTGGGGAGTCTACAAGACCGGGGCATGCGCCGGTTTCATTGGAGGAAGAAATGGAACGGACAGCCCCAGTCATCGAGGCATTGACAAGGGAATTGGATTGCGTCATCTCAATAGATACATATAAGGCGGATGTGGCGGAAGAAGCGCTAAAAGCTGGCGCGAAGATCATTAACGATATTTGGGGCGCAAAACGTGAACGCAGAATCGCGGAAGTGGCGGCAACTTATGGTGCACCGATCATACTAATGCATAACCGGGAAATAGCGAAGTATGCTGGTCCGTTTATAGAAGAAATAATTAGTGACTTATCCGAAAGCATAGAGATTGCGCGGTTGGCGGGAGTGCCGGAAGGAAATATTTGGCTCGATCCTGGCATTGGCTTCGCGAAAGACACTGAGCAGAACGTGTTGGCGATGAGAGGGTTGGACCGAATTGCAGAAATGGGATACCCGGTTTTATTAGGAACTTCACGGAAGTCGATGATCGGCAATATTTTGAATTTGCCGGTTGAGGAAAGAATGGAAGGTACAGGCGCAACGGTTTGCTATGGGGTTGAGCATGGCTGTCACATTATGCGTGTGCATGATGTGAAGGCGATTAGCCGCATGGTCCGAATGATGGATGTACTGACGGGAAAATCAAATGTCGAAGATAAGGATTTCTGAAGGAGGCAGCGGAGATGGATTATATCCACGTCAATGAAATGGAGTTTTACGGATACCACGGAGTACTGATGGAAGAGACAAAGATTGGTCAGCGTTTTCGAGCAACCGTCTCTCTTGCGGTAGATACGAGTAAGGCGGGGAAATCGGATGATCTGGGCAAGACAGTGAATTATGCAGAAGTATATGCAATTTGTCGATCAATTGTGGAAGGGAAGCCATATAAGCTGATCGAAGCGGTCGCTGAACAAATTGCCGATGCGCTTTTGAAGGAATTCAAGGAGTTCGTTTCCGGCGTGAAAGTATTGCTTATCAAACCTGACCCTCCCATTCCGGGACATTATGCTTCTGTATCTGTTGAGATTACAAGGGGGCAATTCGTTTGAATACAGCCTATTTATCGATCGGCTCCAATATAGGAGATCGATATGAACATTTAAAGGAAGCAGTTCACGCACTTCATTCCAATGAAAAGATTGAAGTGGCGGATGTATCTTCTATTTACGAGACATCCCCGGTCGGCTACATTGATCAAGCAGATTTTTTAAATTTAGCCGTTTGTGTCAATACTGAACTAAAGGTGCAAGAACTATTGAAAGTTTGCCAGCAGATCGAAAACGGACTTGGCCGTGTCCGGGAAATTAGATGGGGCCCAAGAACTGTAGACCTTGACATTTTGCTGTATAATAACGACAATATTGAAACGGAGAACTTAGTTGTACCGCATCCGCGCATGCATGAGCGAGCGTTTGTACTTGTACCCTTGTTAGAAATCGCTCCCGGAATTAGCCATCCAGCTACAGGTGTGCCATTTTCAGAAGAACCTGCTGTAAATGACAGCGGCGTTCGTTGTTGGAAAAAAATAACGGGAGCTGAAAGCTTTTTGAAATAAATGGCTTACATATTTATCAAGTTCTCCTTCAGTTCGTTTGTGGTATATAGGATGGATTCTCGGTGATGATAGGTGTCGAAAGCAAACGACTAAAGGAGAACGACCGCTATAAGTGGTTGACAAACGATGCCGCCATAATTGTGGCGGCTTTTTTTACATAGAAAGATTGTGTACAATAGGAACATGCCATCCGGCGTGAGGGATAACTGAAGAAGGAGTGAAGGAAATGTCCCATTTGGATGAATTGAACGATCAGCTTTTGGTGAGACGCCAGAAGATGGATGAACTTAGGGAAAAAGGTTTGGATCCATTCGGCTCAAGATATGAAAGGACCCATCTTTCTAATGAGGTTCGTGAAGCATATGATGAACTTTCTAAAGAGGAGTTGGATGAAACACCTCATGAAGTAAGCATTGCGGGACGGATCATGACAAAACGCGGCAAAGGAAAAGCTGGCTTTGCCCACCTTCAAGACCTTGGTGGCCAAATTCAAATATATGTCCGTCAAGATGCCGTGGGAGAAGAAGCGTATGAATTATTCACTGACGCTGATCTCGGCGACATTGTCGGAGTAAAAGGGAATGTTTTCAAAACGAAGGTTGGAGAACTTTCCATTAAAGCAACTGAGTTTACATTTTTAACGAAAGCACTCCGTCCGTTGCCGGATAAGTTTCATGGCTTAAAAGACATTGAGCAAAGATATCGCCAAAGATACTTAGATTTAATCTCTTCTGAAGAGAGCAGGGAGACGTTTATTACAAGAAGTCGTATTATCCAATCGATGCGCCGCTATTTGGATGGACAAGGCTATCTTGAAGTGGAGACGCCAATGTTGCATTCGATTGCCGGCGGAGCAAGTGCACGCCCTTTCATTACTCATCACAACGCATTGGACATGACGCTCTATATGCGAATTGCGATCGAACTTCATTTGAAACGCCTTATTGTCGGCGGTCTTGAAAAAGTATATGAAATCGGGCGGGTTTTCCGAAACGAAGGGATATCGACTCGCCATAATCCGGAATTTACAATGATTGAGCTATATGCAGCGTATGCTGATTACAAAGATATCATGGAACTGACGGAAAATATGATCGCCCATATTGCACAAGAAGTTTTAGGAACAACACAAGTGCAGTACGGTGAAGATATCATTGATTTATCTCCTGGCTGGAAGCGTCTGCACATGGCGGATGCCGTAAAAGAATATACAGGTGTAGATTTCTGGAAAGAGATGTCTGTTGAAGAGGCACGTGAACTTGCAAAGGAACACGGCATTGAAATTACGAATATGATGGAAGTCGGACATATTTTAAATGAGTTTTTTGAACAGAAAGTGGAAGAGCAACTTGTTCAACCAACATTCATCTATGGACATCCGGTTGAGATTTCTCCTTTAGCTAAGAAAAATTCAGAAGACAGCCGATTCACAGATCGCTTTGAGTTGTTTATTGTAAGACGTGAGCATGCGAACGCCTTCACTGAACTGAACGATCCAATCGATCAGCGCAAACGTTTCGAAGCGCAGTTAATTGAAAAAGAACAAGGCAATGATGAAGCACATGAAATGGATGAAGATTTCATAGAAGCATTAGAATATGGTTTGCCGCCAACAGGAGGACTCGGCATAGGTGTCGATCGTCTTGTCATGCTGTTGACAAATGCACAATCAATTCGCGATATCCTTCTATTCCCTCAGATGCGCTCAAAAGAATAAGTTATAAAGCTGTACAATGCTGGATACATAAGCCTTGTGCAGCTTTTCTTTTCGAGGAAATAAAAGAATATTCTTTTTCCGGAAAAAGTATTGCATTCAAAAAGACAAGCTGATATAGTAAATAACGTTGCGTTTCCAATAAACGAAACAAACAAAAACAACTTTAAAAGTTTTTTAGAAAAGTTGTTGACATGAAAAACGCAAAGTGATATTATATAAGAGTTGCTTCTCTAAGAGGTAACGAAATGAACCTTGAAAACTGAACAGCAAAACGTCAACAAATAAAGTCTCAAAGCCGACCCCGTCGGCGGAAGAGACAAAACGAATCTTCGGATTCAAAATTGACATCTTAACAAGATGCCAGCAAGAAACTCGAGCTATTCGAATTTCTCTTTTATGGAGAGTTTGATCCTGGCTCAGGACGAACGCTGGCGGCGTGCCTAATACATGCAAGTCGAGCGAATCGATGGGAGCTTGCTCCTTGAGATTAGCGGCGGACGGGTG